>CAKZUG010000057.1 GCA_937920545.1 uncultured Saccharophagus sp. | reverse complement strand
ATAAAATAGATGAATGGTCCTGCTTTTCTTGAGCAGAGACATACAGATAAGCGAAGAAAATAAAAATGAGAAGGTTGAGAAAGAATATAAGGTGCGACCTATCCACTTAATGGCAATTATGGTTGTATGTACTTTGGTTTTCAAAGGCGGGAAATATAAGCGGGTAAAGGTGATGCGTTTAGTCATACTTTGAGTTATATGTTGGGGCATACGCTGGGTTATATTTTAGGTATAGATATAACCCAATCATAGAAGCTCAACGAGGCTTAACGCAGCTCAGCATAGTGCTATTAATACTATTAGCAGCTACCAGAATAATCATTAACACTGTTCTGGTAGCCTTGCACATCGTTAAGCAGCAGGCTCATTGGTTGAAGAACAACCGCAAGGTGCTTTCTTTTTGCATAATCGGTAATTGGCTACATGCCCTATGCCGATAAGCAGCGCACCCACAAGTGTTAAGATTTTTTCACCGCTTTCGCCTTTTACTTCGTGGGGTAAAAAAAGTGCCGCGCATAAAAACGCAATGCCAGCCGCGCCCATAACCAGTAAGCTTTTACGGTTATGCTGGCGACAGCCCAAGGTTAAGGCGTAGATACTAATAGGGATAACAATAAATACCAACCCAAAGTGGAAGGCTTCGGTATCGAGCTGTAAGGCGGCCAAACTGGGTAATGCAACCAGTATAAGAGGAAGTGCTAAACAGTGAATGGCGCAAAGTAACGATAAGCTAATGGCTGTTTTATCAGACAGGGTTTGGAGCTTTGACAAGGTGGTTTCCTTAGGCGGCGTTATGTGTACAGCGCTCACAAAGGCACTGTAATTCGAGTTGAGAGTTCATGAGTTTATAACCAGCATCAACAACTTGCTGGTCTAGTTCGTCGATAATCGATTTTGATATGGCAATTTCTTTGACATTTTGGCAAGAGCTGCAAATCAAAAACTGCGGTATTTGGTGTTTGTGGTCACAGGCAATATGAGAGCAGGCCACATATTTATTGGCCGAGCTTAATTTGTGTACCAGCTGCTCAGATTCTAAAAAATCGAGAATACGATAAACCGACATAGGCGGCATGTTAGATTCTGATGTGCTGTTGTACACATCGGCTACTTCGTAAGCTGATAGCGGGGTTAACGAGCTAAGCAAGACTTCTAATATACGTTTACGTTTCTCGGTTAAGCGGCCGCCAGAATGGGCACACATGTGCTCTGCTTTGGTTAACGTGTTAGCTAGCTCTTGCTTATTCATTGTGTGCTCTCTTATGGCGGTTTAGTTGTGTATCATTCCCAACTTGAAGTGGTAAAGATTCTACACGCGCGCCCCGTATTAGGCAAAATCTAAGGTTAATACCAGCCTGCGTGATGCATCGTCGGCACTTGGCGAGCGGTGAACCAGCCCTCGCCCTTCGTTACCTATCCATGACTCGCCTTTTAACAAGGCTACATCACCTATTTGCAGTGAGTATGGCTGCGCGTTAGATGTGGTTTGTATGCTGCCGTCGGTATTGCGCTCGACATGCTTGTTTTCTAGCCACTGCGTACCTGCACCGGCATAGGTTGTAATAAGCCTGCTGGGTACTTTATCAACATGAAAACGCGGGCACATAGCGGTGTTAAGCACTTCCATACGCAGGCCAACATTTTTAAGATCGAACAAACACGCAAACATATCGGCCACGAGGGTAATATCATCAATAAACGCTTGGCGTTGTTTATTAAGAGGTAACTCTTTTTGTAACTGATCGCTTATTCGCTCGGGCGGTAAAATAAAACGGGTTTTAAAGCAGTGCGGCTTATTAATGAGGGTTTGGGCATACTCTGCCACACTGGCATCAAGCTGCCTGTTCCAGGTGGCCATTGTGGTGTGCTCTTGGTAAATCTTGGACAACGCACTGGGGTGTGAATCTGAACAGTTATCAACAGTGGCAAGCATAAATGTACCCTCGTTTAAGTGTGCATGGTGGTTGTTTTTGGTGATTGTTTTTACTGGTTGTGTGCTATCAATATTACACAATCTAAAACTATAAAATGATTCTATATATCATATCCATTATCGTCAAGTTAAGGATTTTTATTTTTAACACACTGTGAGATGAGTACACACTAACTTGAACATTAAGGGCCAAGGTAGATTGTTGAGGTGAATGATTGAGCTAGATGCTTAAGGCAGAGGGTTATTTCATGTGTTGATGCTTATCTATTTATTCATTTAAAGCTACCCTGCCCTTAAACTACCTTGCCCATAAATAGGGACCTCGAAGAAGAAGCCTTTGTGTTATGTGCAATAGCGAATAACCCGTGAAAAATCATCACTTTTTCTTTTTGCTAATGCGTTTTCTTTTTTTGGGTTTGACATTTTTTAAGTGAGAAAAATGTTGTTTGTTAAGGGATTGGCTACTTGTAATCAAATGGGCAATTGACGCTGTTAAAGGCTGCATGAAATCGTCATAACGTAATTGTTTGTGTGCTATTTTATCTAGATTAGCCTCCCAGATTGCTGTCATATCCGGGTGCGTAGCATCATTTGGGAGTGCGCTGATTAATGCTTTGCCCGTTAAAGTTGCATGGATTTCTTTACCCGATTTTTGCATAAACTGACGTTTAAATAGCAATTCTATAATGGATGCACGAGTCGCTTCTGTGCCCAGTCCATCTGTTTCTTTTAATATTGTTTTGATATTTGGGTCTTGAACATAACGAGCAATGCCTGTCATTGCTGATAGCAGGCTGGCTTCAGTAAAGTGTTTAGGGGGCGATGTTTGTTTTTCTAAAAGCTGAGAATCGGTACAAAGCAACGATTCGCCCTTGGTTAATGTTGGCAGCGCAGATGGGGTTTTTGCCTCATTTTTATGCTCAGTGCTCTTTGTTGAAACCATACTGGTTAAGGCCATCCAGCCAAGCTCTGTTATTGACTTTCCTTTGCCAATAAATGTTCCCGCGGCAATATTCACGCTAACAACTTGCTCTTGGTACTGATGCTGCGGGTAAAACTGCATGAGGTATTGAGTTGCAATGAGCTGATAAATATTGGCTTCGTTGCTGCTTAGTGTGCGCGACGGTTTATTCTGCATGGTAGGAATAATAGCGTGGTGCGCATCCACTTTGCTGTTATTCCATGCTTTTGATTTTAATTGAGGGCTCGCTTTATTAACGGCTGTGGCTAATGCTGGTAAGTTCGCTTTTAGGGTGTTTAATATTGATGACGCTTGGGCGAATTGATCACTGGGTAGGTAACGAGAATCAGAACGTGGGTATGTAATGAGTTGATGTTTTTCGTACAGAGATTGGCATATATCTAACGTCATTTTAGGAGATAAATTAAAGCGTTTTGATGCCTCAATTTGCAAAATGGATAAGCTAAGCGGCAAGGGGGCAGACAGTTTTTTATTTTTCGTGGTGTAGCTTTTGACGGTAGCAGGTTGACCTTGTGTTTTATTGACAACCGTTTGAGCTAATGGCCGTGAGATTACCCTGCCTTCTTCATCTTGATATGCTTCACACGCTTTACTTGGCTGCCATTTTGCAGAAAAAACCTCGTTGCGTGTTGTTTTTAGGGTGGCTATGACCTCGTAAAATGGCTTTGACTCAAATTGCGCAATATCTTGGTCGCGCCTAACGACCAAACCCAGTACTGGCGTTTGAACCCGCCCAACAGACAGTACGCCATTGTACCCGCTGCTTTGACCTAATAAAGTATAAGCACGGGTAAGGTTAAGGCCGTAGAGCCAGTCTGCCCGAGAACGGGCTAAAGCCGATATAGACAAGCCCAAAAATTCGCGGTTAGTGCGCATATTTTTAAGTGATTTTTTAACCGCATTAGGGGTTAAATCATTAATAAGCAAGCGCCCAGCGTTTTTAATTATAGTGGGCGATACCGCGCAATAGCTAAGAACTTCATCCACTAATAGCTGGCCTTCGCGGTCGGGGTCGCCGGCATTAACAATGTGCGATGCTTTTTTGAGCAAGCGTTTAACAACATTCAGCTGTTTAGCGGTGTTTTTTTTGGGGACTAATTGCCAATGTTCGGGCACAATCGGTAAATGTTCCAGTGCCCATTTACGGTAGAGAGGGTTGTACTTATCGGGCTCGGCTTGTTCTAACAAATGACCAATACACCACGTTATACAATCGCCGTTGCTAAGGGTAATGTATCCGTCATGTTTTTGCTGCTTTCCACCAAAGCCTGTAGCAATTGCACGGCCTAAACTGGGTTTTTCAGCAATGTAAATGATCATGCAAAATACCTGTATAAAAAAACAGTACTTTAGCAGATCTTATCATCACTCATAAAGTACTTTTTAAGTAAAATAGACCTTATTTGTTTAGACGGTTCTAATGTTAGGTGGTTCTAATCTTAGCTGGCCTTGTGTGTGTTGGTTATGTCTGAACTGGTTATGTCTGAACTGATTATGTGTGAACTGATTATGTGTGGATTGGTGCAAACCAGCCGAATTAGCTTCTGTTATTTCAATATATAACCACATGATTTAACATCATATTTTTTATATTTGCTTAAATCCATAAAAAATCATTAGAGAACTCACTTATGAAAATCTTATATATTTGTACCCATAACCGCTGTCGCAGTATTTTAAGTGAGGCAATAACAAATCATTTATCTGATGGGCGTGTGCAAGCTTATAGTGCAGGTAGTCAGCCTGTGGGCGAGGTTCATCCATTGTCGATTAAATACTTGGCCGAGTTAGACATGAATACGCAAGGGTTAAAGAGCCAATCGTGGAGCGAGTTTGAAGCCGAGCAGCCTGATGTTGTGGTGACTGTTTGCGATAGCGCTGCGCGTGAGGCTTGCCCTGTTTGGTTTGGCGATACGGTTAAAGTGCATTGGCCGCTACCAGACCCATCTAAGCTCGAAGGCAGCGATGATGAAGTGCGCGAGGCTTTTATGGCTGTAATGAACACCATAAAAAAACGCGTTCAAATACTTTTAAATACGCCGCTTAAAGGGTTGTCAAAAACCGAGCAGCAAGCAGTGTTGCAGCAATGTATAGGCTCTGAGCTGGATACTCGCATGTAATGGCTTATAAGCCATATTTACAGATCCGAGCTTTTTATGACTAAATTATAAAGGGGGTTTTGCATTGTATGTTTTGGGTGGCTTTTAACTGTAGCTTTTAATTGTGGCTATAAATAACAGGCGAAAAAAAAGCCAGCATCCATGCTGGCTTTCAATATTATCAGTTTTAAGTGGCTAGGCTCCTGCCTTCCTCGCCGTTTTCATCCTTGTGAGATCCTTCTCTCTTAAAACTTGTATTCATTATAAAAGAGAAGAACATGTTAACTAGAGGTTCAAACGGCAATGCGATGTCAGCATTTGTCTGTTTAGCCTGTAAATAATTTTATGCGCCAAACAAACCGCCGTTTACTATATTAACCGAGCCTTTATGCCGTCACGGCTGATTCGACAACAATTTCATCGTTTTCTACACGAATATTCACCGTGCCGCCTTTATCCGAGAGTTCACCAAATAGCACAAGCTCAGCCAATGGTTTTTTGACTTTCTCTTGAATAATACGCGCCATGGGGCGTGCACCCATTTTGACATCGTAACCATTAATGGCGAGCCAATCTCTGGCTTCTTCAGAGACGTCCATTGTGATTTTTTTGTCGTCTAGTTGCGATTGCAGTTGTGTTAAGAACTTGTCGACCACGGTTTTAATCACGTTGAGCTCTAATGGCTCAAATTGGATAATGTTATCGAGCCTGTTTCTAAACTCGGGGGTAAACATTTTTTTGATTTCTTCCATACCATCGCTGGTATGGTTTTGTTGTGTAAAGCCCATAGACGCGCGCCCCATTACTTCGGCACCCGCATTGGTTGTCATAATTAACACCACATTTCTAAAATCGGCTGTGCGGCCATTGTTATCCGTTAGCGAGCCGTGATCCATTACTTGAAGCAAAAGGTTGAATACATCTGGGTGCGCTTTTTCAAGTTCGTCAAGTAACACCACACAGTGCGGCTGTTTGGTGACGGCATCGGTGAGTAAGCCGCCTTGGTCAAAGCCAACATACCCTGGGGGCGCACCAATTAAGCGCGATACGGTATGACGTTCCATGTATTCAGACATATCAAAACGCACTAGATCAACACCCATCGCGGTGGCTAACTGTTTACACAGCTCTGTTTTACCCACACCTGTGGGGCCTGCAAATAAGAATGAACCAACGGGCTTGTCTTCGCTAGCTAGACCAGCACGGGATAACTTTATAGAGGCGCAAATAGTTTCGACCGCTTTATCTTGACCAAATACGGTCATTTTTAAGCTGTCTTCCAATTTACCGAGTTGAGCTTTGTCGTTTGCCGAGACGCTTTTCGGCGGAATACGTGCAATTTTGGCGACAATGGCTTCAATATCTTTAACGTTGATGGTTTTTTTGCGCTTAGATTCTGATTGTAACTGCTGGAAAGCCCCTGCCTCATCAATCACATCAATGGCTTTATCGGGCATAAAGCGATCGGTTATATATTTGCCTGCAAGTTCTGACGCTGCTTTTAATGCAGGGTCGGTATAGCGAAGGTTATGGTGTTCTTCAAATTTAGACTTAAGGCCTTTTAATATTTTATAGGTATCGTCGACGCTGGGCTCTTGTACATCGATTTTTTGAAAGCGGCGCGACAAAGCGCGATCTTTATCAAAAATACCACGGTACTCTTGGTATGTTGTCGACCCCATACAGCGTAGCTCGCCACCTGTTAATAAGGGTTTGAGTAGGTTGGAGGCATCCATGACGCCACCTGAGGCGGCACCAGCACCAATAATGGTGTGTATCTCATCTATAAATAAAATGGAGTTTTCACGTTTTTTTAGGTCGGCAAGGAGTGCTTTAAAACGTTTTTCGAAGTCACCTCGGTATTTTGTACCCGCCAATAATGCGCCCATATCAAGTGAGAATACGGTGCTGTTAGCTAATATATCGGGTACGCTTTGGTCGACTATTTTTTTGGCTAGGCCTTCGGCGATGGCTGTTTTACCCACACCACTTTCACCCACTAACAGTGGGTTGTTCTTGCGGCGGCGAGCCAGTACTTGCACCACGCGCTCGACTTCTTCGTCGCGCCCAACAAGCGGGTCGATTTTACCCTTTTTAGCTTGCTCGTTTAAATTAAGTGCATAGGCTTCTAATGGCTTTTGCGCGCCCTCTTCACCCGATGCCGATTCAGATTGTTGTTCAGATGATGCGCTGCTGTCTTCACCGCTTTGGTCTGTTGTGCCAGACACTTTAGATATGCCGTGTGTCATAAAGTTAACAATGTCGATACGCGCGATATTTTGTTGTTTTAAACAGAATACGGCTTGGCTCTCTTGCTCGCTAAAAATAGCGACCAGCACGTTGGCACCGGTGACTTCAGACTTACCCGATGACTGCACATGGAAAACCGCACGCTGTAATACACGTTGAAAACCTAATGTGGGTTGGGTTTCGCGATCGTCATCACCTTCTGGTATAAGCGGCGTGGTGGTATCGACAAAATCGGATAAGTCTTTTTGGAGTGCGCCAATATTGGCGCCGCAGGCAGTTAAAACTGTATTGGCAGCATCATTATCAAGCAGTGCTAGCAATAAGTGCTCAACTGTCATGAATTCGTGCCGTTTACTTCTGGCACCGCGAAAAGCATCGTTTAACGTTGACTCTAATTCTTTACTTAGCATGTTAAATTGCCCTTACTTTAATGGGTTGCTTAATGAGCATCGTCCTCACTTGAAACTTCGACCTCACACATGAGGGGGTGTTCATTTTCTTGAGAATATTCGTTAATCATTGTTGCTTTTGTCTCGGCAACATCTTTAGTGAATGTACCGCAAATTGCTTTGCCTTCTGTGTGTACCCGCAGCATTATTTGCGTTGATTTCTCTTCATCAAACCCAAAAAAAGCCTGCAAAACATGAACCACAAATTCCATTGGCGTGTAATCGTCGTTAAACAGTACCACGTTGTATAAGCTGGGTCGCTTTAACTTGGGCTTACTTAACTGCTCGACGACATCACCGTCCATCACGTTTCCGTCGTGATTGCCTGTCATTAATGTTAGTTGATGTTTGTTGAAATTTCTCATGCACTTACCTGATGTGTACGTTAATGTTTTTTTAGAAGTTTATAGCATATTACTTCAAACTGTTTAAATCACATATATTAACAATAAAGATAAGTAAAGTTGACTCCTAGGTGTTTAATCTGTATACATGACTTCAATTATTGATAAAATCAATAAACTGATAAATTTACATAAATTATATTTAGAGACAAATTTAGGAGCTATTTATGCCAACAGGAACTGTTAAGTGGTTCAACAATGCCAAAGGCTTTGGTTTTATTGTACCCGATCAAGGTGGCGATGATTTATTCGCGCATTTTTCTGCTATTGAAATGAATGGCTATAAAACATTAAAAGCAGGCCAGAGTGTAAGTTTTACACTTGAACAAGTTGATGAAGGCATCCACGCTAAAAACATACGTGAAAATGAAAGTTTAGATTCAACAAGTGAAGAAAATAGCGTTTCACCAGCTATGGCTGGCTAACGTTAATATAAACGCCGTCATTATAAATGATGGGTAGTATTTATACTGTAGTACCTATCAGTTTATTTAACCTTTCTTGGCTATCTCTTAGCTAGGTGTAAACTAGATGTAAGCTAGCTTAAATATTCACACTATACTGCTTATTATTTGATAGTTATTATCCTTTAATCCCCGTTTCTTACCTTGCGATACATTCAATTTTAATTGACACTTTAAGTGTATTTCTCTAAGTGACAATCTAGTTAGCTTCGCTATGTTGCATTAAGTTTTAGACGTTTTAAAAGCTCTAGAAGCTTGAAAAATTCTAACTGCTCTTCTAATTTCAGCTTGTTTTATTATTTTTATACCACTCCTATATTGCTCTTTCAGCGGTTAGAGTATGTTTTTTATTGCGAGTTATTATGGGTTTAATTAAGAAAACTGACTTATTGTAAAATGTTCTATAAAGCGTTTTGCACTCCAAGATTTGGTGAGTTATATCTAAAGCCTTTGAGGTACTTATAAGCCTTAATAATAAAAATTAAAAACAAAAAAAGGCCAGCATACATTGCATGCTGGCCTTTTATCCGTTTAATACTTTGGACGTGTTAATTATTTAGCTGTTTATACTAGTTTAGTATTTCTTATATTAGCTTAGTATTTCGTTCAGTTTTGCACTTGGCTGCATGGCCTGCTGTGCAAGCTTTGCATTTGGCTTGAAGTAACCACCCACGTCTACGTTATCGCCCTGAGCGCTGTTTAGCTCGTTAACAATAGTGTCTTCGTTATCTGAAAGGGCGTTTGCTAATTCACCAAATGCAGCTTGAAGTGCTGTATCGTTACTTTGCGATGCAAGCGCCTGCGCCCAGTACATTGCAAGGTAAAAATGGCTGCCGCGGTTGTCTAGCTCGCCCACTTTACGCGATGGTGACTTGTTAGTATCTAAGAACTTAGACGTTGCTTCATCCAATGTGGTGGCCAAGACAGCCGCTTTAGGGTTACCTGCAACCGTTGATAAATGCTCGAGCGATGCAGCAAGGGCTAAAAATTCACCCAATGAATCCCAACGTAGGTGGTTTTCATCTAAGAATTGCTCAACGTGCTTAGGAGCCGATCCGCCTGCGCCTGTTTCAAATAAACCACCGCCATTCATAAGTGGCACTATTGATAACATTTTTGCGCTGGTACCTAACTCTAAAATAGGGAATAAATCGGTGAGGTAATCGCGTAGTACATTACCTGTAACAGAAATCGTATCTAAGCCTTCTTTTGAGCGCTCAAGTGAAAATTGCGTGGCTGCTTGTGGGTCTAATATTTGAATATCTAAACCTGATGTGTCGTGGTTAAGCAGGTAGGCATTCACTTTTTCGATTAGCTGCGCATCGTGAGCACGGTTAGCATCTAGCCAAAAAATAGCTGGGTTGCCTGTGGCGCGAGCACGATTAACGGCTAATTTAACCCAATCTTGAATGGGCGCGTCTTTTACTTGGCACATACGCCAAATATCGCCCTGCTCTACGGTATGTTCCAATAAAACATCGCCAGCGGTATTGGTCACTTTGACAACGCCATCAGCAGGTATTTCGAATGTTTTATCGTGTGAACCGTATTCTTCTGCTTTTTGTGCCATTAATCCAACATTTGACACGCTGCCCATGGTGGTTGGGTCGAAGGCGCCGTGCTTTTTACAAAAATCGATGGTTTGCTGGTATACGCTTGCATAACAACGATCAGGGATAATCGCTTTCATGTCTTGGGCTTTGCCCTCTGCGTTCCACATTTTACCTGATGTTCTGATCGCGGCGGGCATAGAGGCATCAATAATCACGTCACTTGGTACGTGTAAGTTGGTAATACCTTTATCAGAATTGACCATAGCCATATCTGGGCCTTGATCGATACAGGCTTTGATGTCGGCTTCTATTTCAGCTTGTTTTGCGTTGTCTAGTGTGGCGACTTTAGCCAGTAGGTCACCTAAACCGTTGTTAGGTGAAACACCTAACGCGTCAAATTCAGAGGCGTATTTTTCAAATACGGGGGCAAAAAAGACCGACACAGCATGACCAAAAATAATGGGGTCGGATACTTTCATCATGGTGGCTTTTAAATGCACAGAGAAAAGCACGCCTTGGGTTTTTGCGTCGGTGATTTGGGCTTTTAAGAATGCACGTAAAGCTTTTACATTCATAACAGATGCGTCGATAATCTCGCCATGCTGTAGTGGTGTAGAGGCTTTTAATACGTGTGCGTTGCCCGCTTTATCATGCAGTGTAATAACGGCGTCGGTTGCTGCAGGCAAAGTCACAGATTTTTCTGAGCCAAAGAAGTCGCCTTCTGTCATAGACGCAACATGTGATAATGATGTGCTTTCCCATGCGCCCATGCTGTGTGGGTTCTTTTTAGCAAAGGCTTTCACGGCGCCGGGTGCGCGTCTATCTGAATTACCTTCACGTAATACGGGGTTTACCGCACTGCCCTTTACGCTATCGTAACGGGCTTTGATGTCTTTTTCTTTGTCGTCTTTTGGCTCGGCTGGGTAATCGGGTAAGGCGTAACCTTTTGCTTGTAACTCTTGAACGGCAGCAATAAGTTGAGGCACAGACGCACTGATGTTTGGCAATTTAATAATGTTGGCTGCTGGATCTTTGGCAAGCTCGCCTAATTGACGTAGCGCGTCTTCTTGCTGTTGATCGGCAGCTAAAAAATCAGGGAATACAGCTAATATACGTGCCGCTAAAGAAATGTCACTAATTTCAATATCTACATTCGCTTCAGCGGTGAAGCGTTTAATAATAGGATAAAGTGAATAAGTAGCGAGTGCTGGGGCTTCGTCCGTTTCGGTATATATGATTTTGTATTTCTGATCGGTCATGTTTTATCCTGTATGTCTCGATAGTGATGGATGATCTTGTAAAGCTGGTTTTAGCGTCACCAAATGAGCGGTGTTTGTTGCATGCATAAAGCATGCACATGTATTGCGCCAACCGCTTACAAGATAAGATAAATCGGCGCAAAGTGTACCAGAAACTACTTTTATTGGTAAGCATTACACGTGGCACCGCGAAATAGCTGAAATTAGATAATAATTTTTGGCTGTTTTATGATTGTTTCGTGATTGCTACATGACGCGTGTATCATGGTAAACGTTATTAACAGCAGCTAGATAGAAGGTTTTTATTTGCCATGGCAAAACTTGTTTTACTGAACAAACCCTTTAATGTGCTTTGCCAATTTACCGATGAGCAACAGCGCGATACATTGGCTAATTATATCCCGAGTGATCGCTACCCACATTTTTATGCCGCTGGCCGGTTAGACCGCGACTCTGAAGGGTTGCTTATTTTAACGGATAACGGCGCTTTACAGCATTATATTGCTCACCCTAAAAATAAATTAGCCAAAACTTACTGGGTGCAAGTCGAAGGTGACATTACGCCTACAGCCATGCAGCAGCTTAACCGTGGTGTAGCGCTAAAAGATGGAAAAACCCAACCCGCTAAAGCAAACAAAATAGCCGAGCCGACTATTTGGGCGCGCACACCGCCCATTAGAGAACGCAAAGCTATCCCCACTAGCTGGATCAGTTTAACTATTAAAGAAGGTAAAAATAGGCAGGTTAGGCGCATGACCGCGGCGGTTGGCTTTCCGACTTTACGATTAATACGCGCCCAAATTGGCCCTTGGGCATTGGATTCCATTGAGTCGGGTAGTTTTAAGGAGGTAGATGTGGATTTAGACGCGTTGAATATCGAACCGCAAGCTAAAAAAGAGGCTTATAAAAGCCGCACGGGAACAACCCAACAGCATGCACAGTTTAAGCAATCTCGTCATCGCGCACGTAACTCTTGTGTCAACTCCCATTCTAATCGCCGAAATGCTAAGAGGCCATCATAATGTCGAATACACCGTGGTATGCCCATGCAACCGTTGCAACAATTGTTAAGCAAGATGATAAATATTTGATGGTGTATGAAAAAACCTCACAGGGCAATAAATACAATCAGCCCGCAGGCCATTTAGAGCCAGATGAAACCTTGTTAGAGGCTGCGATACGAGAAACGGAAGAAGAAACCGGCTGGCAGGTCGCGCCAACGCGTTTAGTGCGTATTAACCAGTTTACTGCGCAATCAAATAATACCACGTATTTGCGTATCACCATTGAAGCTAAGCCTATTAAGCTGATACCAAATGCTCAATTAGACAGTGATATTATTGCGCCCTATTGGCTCACTAAAGACGATATTATCGAGCAAAAAGCGCATTTACGTAGCCCGTTAGTATTATCGGATATTGAGTTTTATGAGCAAAACGAGCCAGTATCGTTAGATTATTTATATTGTCCCAATTCAAGTTCTAACACTTAACGTTGTAGGCATTTATGTTGTAGCTAGCAACATTAAAATGACTTTACGACAGATGATAAATGGCTTGAGCGCTTTTAAAAGTGTGTTGTCGCTTACAGAAGGCGCATTATATGGCTGTGAGTGTTAGGTCATCACCGCGAGTAGCTTAACTATCATTTGGTAAAAACAGCTCAAAACAACCTCCGCTGAGTAGCCTGTTGTTACTTAATTTTATATGACCTTTTTGCATTTCGCTGCTGTGCTCTCGGGCGATGCAGTATGCGAAGTAAAGGCCAAGTTGAGTGCTATTAAGTGAAGACGATACGTGCGCCTTTTTGTTAAAGGCATGTTTTAACATGGCCTCTGGATACCCTTTACCGTCATCTTCAATGCTTATAACGAGGAAGCCAGATTTTAGTGAAACCGAAATAGCCACACAGGTGTGTGTGTAGCGAATTGAATTAAGTAAGATATTGTGTATGACACTGCCAATTAAATCACCATCAATGTAGCTTGATATCGCAGGGTCGCACCGCGTTGAGATCGAAATATTATTGATATCTAATAACGTTTGGTTGCGTGCTACCTGCTCTTCTACAATATCAATAATAAAGTGTTGATCAACGTGAATAGGTACAGTCGTGTTTTTAACACGGTATAACGTAAGCAGCTGCATGAGCTCGGAATTAATTCTAGAGGATTCATATTGCACACTTGAATACAGCGTACTATGCGCTTTAGTTGTAGGTGGTAGCTCTTGTATGAGCTGGTCGAGCGTATTCATGAGCATGCCTACCGAGTTCTTCATGTCATGGGCGCTTGAGGCCAAGATCATCGAAAAATCGACACCGCTTTTATCGTCTTCTTCCATTGGGTTTTTTCTATCTCAATAATTACTCATTGGTATAAATAAACGCAAATTATGCAATTTATTTCTTTTAATTAATCATAGTTGATTGTTTATAAATGTCTTGCTCGGTAAAATAACGATTTAAGAACCTTTCTCATGCCTGACACATCAAACAAAGATACGATCTATGCATCACCTGGCTCTCATACGGGTGAATTTATTTTTGACGAAAAAGTAGTCGATGTTTTCCCCGACATGATTAAACGCTCTGTACCCGGGTACAGTACTATTATCCATATGATCGGCCAAATTGCGCAGCGGTTTTCACATCCACATACCCGCTGTTATGATTTAGGTTGTTCATTAGGCGCTGCCAGTGTGGCGATGCAGCAGCAAATCGCTGATAACAGTATTGAAATTATAGCTGTTGATAATTCTAGCGATATGATCAAAAAAGCCAAAACGTTAGCAAAAAACGTTCATGGCGCGCCCAGTATTACGTTTGTTGAATCGGATATTACTGATCTTGCGCTTGAGAATGCCTCGGTTATTGTTTTAAATTTTACGCTACAATTTATTGCCCCAAGCAAGCGTGCCGACTTACTGAGCCGCGTATACAAGGCGCTTAATAAAGGGGGGGTGTTGGTGCTATCTGAGAAGCTCGCCTTTGATGATGCGCAATATAGTGATCTTGTGACTGAGCTGCACCACTACTTTAAAAAAACCAATGGCTACAGCGATCTAGAGATTGCTCATAAGCGTGCAGCGATCGAAAATGTACTTATCCCAGAGACCCGCGAGACACATCACCAGCGCTTAATGGATGTGGGCTTTAGCTCGGCCGACATCTGGTTTCAGTGTTTTAATTTTGCATCTATTGTGGCGGTAAAATGATCGATTTTTCTTCTTTTTTTGAACAAAATCAAGATGGCGATTTAGCCCCTTGGCTCCCCTTACTCAAAACCCAAATTACCGATGGTTTGTGCACGCAACGCTTTGGCGATTTAACCGCATGGTTAGAGGCTTACCGTGCATTACCACCGCTATCTGAAAGCGAAAGAGAAACCCTCAATATAATATTGGATAAAAGTGTATCGGTGAGCGCTCATTTAGCCCCCCATACACAGCAAGCCATCGAAGAGCAATTGCAGGCGCTTATCCCATGGCGCAAAGGCCCCTACCAGATATTTGATACCTTTATAGACACTGAATGGCGCTCAGACTTTAAGTGGGATCGGTTAATTGACCATATTAGCCCGCTTAAAAACCGTACGGTATTGGATGTTGGCTGCGGCAATGGCTACCACTGTTGGCGCATGCTGGGTGAGCAAGCCAAACAAGTGATTGGCATCGACCCTTCCCCACGTTTTATAGTGCAATTTTATATGCTTAAAAAGTACTTAGGGCAAGACGCACCAGTCGATATATTCCCCGTAGCGATGGAAGATATGCCCCAAGATATGCCTGTGTTTGATACCACATTCTCTATGGGCGTGCTCTACCACAGACGATCGCCGATGGATCATATTCGCGAGCTAAAAAACACACTTAGGCCCGGCGGTGAACTCATACTTGAAACTCTGGTGATTGACGGAAAATTAGGCGAAGTATTGGTGCCCGAAGGCCGCTATGCACAAATGCGTAATATTTGGTTTTTACCGTCGGTGCCTACGTTAATGTCATGGTTAAAAAAATGCGGATTTAGTGATGTGAGATGCGTCGACCTAAATCAAACGAGTATGCAAGAGCAGCGTGCCACCCCGTGGATGAAGTTTCAATCGCTGGCTGATTTTCTTGATGCAGATGATCGTAATAAAACCGTTGAAGGGCACAGCGCTCCTTTAAGAGCCGTTATTGTGGCTAAAAAGACGCAGTAAGAAGATGCCATGCCACAAAGCCGCTCTTTGGCTCACTTCTTTCTTTAGTATGTTGTTTGACCGGTTTTTTTGCTGACAAGCTCACCTGTCATTCATTGTCAGGGTTATCATAATAAGCGTCTTCAGCTTCTGCTAGATTGCCTTCTTCAACTTTTTGGTTTTGCGTCCAGACTGATAGCAGCTCGCTGGCAATTTCTTTGACTGTTGGCGATGCCGAGCTGTCGTTTAGTAAGCGCGATACGCTATTGCGGGTTTCGTTATTAGCGCCATCGAAATAGTATAAGCCGTTTAACGCTGCTATTTTTAGATTTTCGTTTTCGCTATTAATATGTGAATTTAGCATGGTAAGCGTTGAGGTATTCTGTGAAATACCGCTCACGACACTGATTGCATGAGCGGCTACTTCGGCGTTTTCATGAAAACTTAGCTCGCTTAAACGCGTTACTGCTGAGGCATGAGTTTGCGAATCAAGATCAACAACCGACAAAGCCGAAACAATATCACCTAACGCCTCAGGGTTTTCTTCGTAATAAGATGCGTTGAGTAATGTAGTTTGTGATGCGTTGTTTTGCTCTGAATCAGCAAGCCATGAATACGCCCGTTTGCGCTCGTTGACATTATTGGCATTGACTAACTCTTGAGCAAATGCGGCTTTTTCAGGGTTTTCAGTTTCTGATATAAGATCAAGCAACAGTTCTTTTTTTTCAGGATCTTGCAACTGCCCGTATTGAGAGATTAACAACTGAAAAGCGTCACTTGATGTGTCGAGGTAATCACGCACTTTCTCTATATCAAAATTGTCGGCTGTTAAATTATGTAAAAATTGCTTTAATCCAGCAACAGAATGAATGGTATCAGTCGAGTTTAACGTTGCAGGGGTAGACGTAGGTTGATTGGGTGAGTGCGGTATGGGTTTTGGTCGTTGTGCGCGAGTGGGCTCACCTAATATTTGCTTAAAACTGAGTGACGATTTTGGCATGCAGTTTTGTGTCGGTATAGGTTGAGGCTGAGCTCGTGGGGGTTGTACCGATAATTTAAATATGGCTAAACCGTAACCCATGGCAAAAGCGATAATAAAAAAGATAAGTAAAGAAGCGTGTTTTATTATTTTAATGTATTTTGGCATTACCTTAACCCTATCACAGACATAAAAAATATTGCTTTTGGTGGCTTAATATCAGTTGTCCTATTATACCTTATACCCATTGAATTGAGTGTTTTTTAGTCTCGTTTATCGCATGAAACCTGTTGAGTAATACGCGTTAAGTGCCTGATCATGATTTTTATTATCAAGTACTTAACGCGTTATCTTATATTACGTAGAGCGAGTGGGTGTTCGCATTGTTACAAACTCTTCTGCCGCGCTGGGGTGAATCCCAATGGTTTTATCAAATTGAGCTTTGGTTGCACCGGCAACAATGGCTATGCCAATGCCTTGCATCATTTCGGCGGCATCTGGGCCAATCATATGGCACCCGACAACCAAGTCTGAAGCTTTATCCACAATAAGTTTCATGAGTGTTCGCTCATCTAAACCCGAAACGGTATGTTTCAGCGCTTTGAAGTCACTGGCGTACACGTCTATGTGCTTGAATTCAGCTTGTGCTTCAGATTCTGTGTAACCTACTGTCGCTATATTTGGCTGGCAAAAAACCGCTGTGGCAATTTTTGTATAATCTATATCAATAGGTTTTTTATCAAATAGATGATTTGCAAGGCTCATACCCTCTTCTAACGCAACAGGGGTAAGTGCCATTCGTCCAATAACATCACCTACCGCATACACGCCTTTTTCAGCGGTTTCGAAGTGATCGTCTACTTCTATAAATCCACGGCTATTTACTTTTACGTTTGTATTTTCGAGGCCTAAACCTTGAATCCGCGATTCACGCCCAATGGCCGACAATACGGCATCTACTACGCGTGTTTCACCGTTGTTTAGGGTCACAAGTAGGCTATTATCTGATTGCTTTTCTACTTTAACAATATCGCAGTTAAACGTTAATTTAACCCCTTTTTTAGTGATTTCGTTTTCTGCTGCATCAACAATATCGGTATCAAAGCCACGTAAAAAACGCTCACCACGGTAAATAAGCTCGGCCTCACAGCCCAGACCATTATAAATACCCGCAAACTCAACGGCAATATAACCGCCGCCTTGAATAAGGACCCGCTTGGGCAGTGTCTCTAGATGAAAAACATCATCCGAGGTGTAGCAATGCTCTGCACCTTCAAATGTTGGTTTTCTGGGGATACCGCCTGTTGCTAATAAAATATGTTTTGCTGAAATAACAACATCATTAACTTGTACCTTACCGTTACCCAGCAGTGTCGCTTTCCCGTGATATGTTGAGACCTTAGCATTGTCTAATAGGTTTTGGTAAATGCCGTTTAATCTAAAGATTTCTTTGTCTTTATTGTCTCTAAGTGTTGTCCAATTAAATGTGGGTGCGCTATTTTGCTCCCAACCAAAGCCCTTAGATTCTTTAGTGTGTTCACTGAATTGTGAGGCATACACAAATAATTTTTTAGGCACGCAACCAACATTAACACACGTGCCACCCAAAAAAGTATCTTCAGCGACGGCAACGTTAGCGCCTAGCGATGCCGCGATACGACTAGCTCTTACGCCGCCAGACCCTGCTCCAACCACAAAAAAATCATATTCCGTTTTCATACATTGCCTAATTTAATTTAAAGTAAAGGTTTATTCTACGGTTCTTAGTACTTTTAGTAGAGTTAAAATTATGAATAGTGTTGTTCTGTTTTATTGATAACGCAAAGCATGAGCTGGTTGAACTCTGCTTGCCCGCCATGCGGGGTAAAGCGTCGCAATAAAACTTAATGTAAGCGCAGTACTTATCACTTGGATAATATCACTGAGCAGTATTTCACTGGGTAAATAGGTTAGTGGATACACATCTGACTTTAAAAACTGCAAGCCTGTGAGCGATTCAACAATATGCATAATGGGCTGGGCCAAAATAGATAAACCGCACCCAACAACAACCCCCACACCTGTACCAATTAATCCAATAAACGTACCCTGAACCATAAAGACAGCCATAATTTGATACGAAGATAGCCCTAAAGTTCGCAAAATAGCGATATTTCCTTGTTTATCTAATACCACCAAAATGAGCGTTGCGATCACATTAAATGCAGCAATAGCGACAATGAGTGACATGAGTAACCCTACGAGATTTTTTGACATGCTGATCGCTTGGTATAAATTACCGTGTGTACGGCTCCAATCTGTGCCGCTATAGCCCTGTCCCAACATACGTGACAGCCTATAAACGGTATAGTTAGCATTGAATATATTGTCGAGCGATAACCTCAAACCTGTTACGGTATTGGGGTTTTTTAAAAAGGGTTGCATCGATGATATCGAGCTAAGCGCTAGTACCGAGTCTAATTCAGTCTGTGTTTTGACAATATCTATAACGGTAAAGTAGCCTGTTTTTGCGGCGCTAACGGTGGCTTCATCGCCAGGCACAACAAGCATAATGCGTCCACCTTGACGTACATTAAGCTTTTTAGCGACATCAAAACCCAATACTAAGGCATTGGGCGTGGCCTCTAAGTCAGTCAGTGTTTGCTCACTTAGGTATTGACTTAAAATAGACACCGACCTTTCTTTTGCGATGTTGATACCAAACAGCAACGATGGCTGTGCTTGCTTACCTCGTACAATTAAACCATGCACCTCAACATAGGGCGCAACGCCAAGGACGCCGTCTTCTGCGAGTAACCGTTTAGCAATAGGGTGCCAATTATCGATACCTTGTTTATGTGTTATTACCGCTTGAGGGACTAATCCTAATATTTTTTCACGTAGTTCGCGCTCGAAACCATTCATAATAGACAAAACGGTAATCAATAAGCTCACACCCACCACTAAACCAGCAATAGATATGCCTGATAAAAACGATACTAACTGGTTAGATTGTTTGGCCTTACGGCGCTTAAATGTGTAACGTAAGCCAATAAGTAACGGTAATAATACTGAATTAAACACGGGTTCTCTCACTTTCTTTAGCGCAGAGGCTATGGGATTGAGCCACCAAGTTACCGGCATTTAACACATAAACGCTGTCCATAGTTTGAGCTAAGGCCATGTCGTGTGTAACCACCACAAAGCTAGTATTGAGTGCTTGGCTTAAATCACGCATTAATGCCGCAATGGCTTTTGCGTTGTCGCCATCTAGGTTACCAGTAGGTTCGTCCATCAGTACACAACTTGGGCTATTAACTAGCGCGCGAGCAATAGCAACGCGTTGTCGCTCGCCGCCAGAAAGCTGCGCAGGTTTATGTTCCAATCGATGCGAAAGCCCTACTTTATCAAGTAAAGCAGCGGCTTTTTGATGAGCCGTTTTTTTATTATCACCACCAATCAAACACGGCATAGCGACGTTTTCTAGTGCGCTAAACTCAGGGAGTAAATGATGAAATTGATACACAAAGCCCATATGTTGGTTACGTATTTTACCGCGTCGGTTATCGCTTAATGATGAAAACACCTGACCATTGACGTGCACCTCACCTTTATTAGGTGTATCAAGACCACCTAAAATATTGAGTAAGGTACTTTTACCGCTGCCTGATGCACCTACAATAGCAATATGCTGGCTTGGCTTGATGGTAAAATCGATACCATTAAGAATATCAAGTTTTTCTGGGCCTTCATCGTAGGATTTCCATACGTTTTTACATAAAAGAACAGCGTCTGTCATAAGCGCCTCATTGAAATTAGGTCTGGTTTAAATAGAGCTTGGTTTGAAATGGGTTAGGTGTGTAAGGTATGGCGTACATTAACTATCATAGCGAAGTGCTTCGGCGGGCTCTATTTTAGATGCCTTCCAGGCAGGGTAAATAGATGCTATAACCGACGCTAAAACGGCAAAACCACAAATTGAAATAAAGTCAGACAGTGCCCATTGTGAAGGTAAGTAGCTAACAAAGTATACCAGCGGATCAAAAAGCTGTACGCCGCTGACTTTTTCAAATAACGCGCTTATAGTGGGGATATTCATGGACACAAAGCTTCCTAGCGCGCCGCCAAAAATAATACCTACAACGCCCATAGAGACACCCTGCACCAAAAAAATTAACATAACCGTTAAACGTGTCATACCGAGTGTACGCAGCACGGCTATATTGCTGCGTTTTTCAACCACCATCATGGTAAGGCTAGTAATAATATTAAATGCGGCCACAGCAATAATAATGCCCAGCATGATTCCTACGACGGTTTTTTCCATTTTGACGGCTTGAAATAAATTACCCTGCGTTTGGCTCCAATCCTTACCTTGGTAGTTATCGCCTAATGCTTTTGCAATACGTGGTATGTGTATGGGCGCTTGATAAATGTCATTAAAACGCACATGCACACCCTCTACCGTTTTACCGTATCTAAACAGTTTTTGTGCGTCATTTAGGCTCACAAGTGCTAAATTTTGGTCAACTAGTGCGCCTACCTCAAATACTCCTACAAGTTTAAAACGCTTACTGCGGGGGAAAATACCAGCAGGCGTCATGCTTACTTGCGGTAATGTTAATGTCACGCTATCGCCGATTGTGAGCCCTAAATTATTTACAAGTAAGCGGCCCAAAATAATACCAAAAGGTTGATCATTTAAATGATCAAGTTGGCCCACTAACATGTAATTATTAATCACTGAAATATTTTTTTCATAGGCTGGGGCTATACCACTAATATCGATGGGACGTATTGTTCCACCGTAGTTCACCAAACCGCGTCCTTGTATAAAAGGCGCGCTAGCGACCACGTTTTGCTCATTCGATAATGTATTCGCTAATGCTTGCCAATCATTTAACGGGGTTTGAGTGGTAATAAAACCGTGAGGTACAACCCGTAAAATACGGTCTTTTAGCTCGCGATCAAAGCCATTCATAACCGACAGTACAACCACAAGGCTAAATACGCCTAAGCCCATGCCTATTAAGGCAAACCAGCTTACAAACGAAATAAACCCACTGTTTTGTTTGGCACGCAAATAACGTAAACCAATATAAATAAATAAATAATTTTTCATAGGGCGGGATTAAACCCTAGTTGTTCTAAGGTAACAACCCAAAAACGATTATTGATACAGCTCTTTTCGTTTTAGGCTATGCTCATTAGGTAGAAAAACTGATGTATTCCATTTTATTTGTTGAGTAGGTGCCGCCATTGGATAAGCGCGATTATCTTCGTATTGATCAAGATGTGATCTTTAACTACCAAGTTATAGATGCGAAAACCGCCCAAGAAGCCAGTACAACTGACTTTTTTAATGAAGACCCAGCTCTGCACTTTTTATCGCAAATTCAAAACACCAACAAAGACAGCAAGCGCATTCTAAATGCTATTCAAGATAGCAATCGCTTAGTGGGCGATTACCTTAAAAATATCGATGAAAAAATAGACCTGCTTACCCGTTTTTGTTTACAGCAAACGGTACAATCACAATCTAAAAGTAAAAAACGGATCAATCTAAGTGAAGGCGGCCTTGCATTTAGTAGTTATAAAGCACTGTATAAAGACAACTTTCTTGTGTTAAGGCTGATATTTTTGCCCAGTTATGTGCATGTTGTGACATTTGCACAGGTTTTACGCTGTAAACATAATGAATCTGATAACCAAATTGCGGTAAAATTTTACAACATGACTGAAAAAGAGCGACAATGTATTTCTAAACATATATTGCAATCTCAAAGACGCACAAAAAAACACGCTGTGGTTGAAACACAACACGCAGTTTAATTGCTTATCACACCGCTAACTGTTGAGATTTATGGGTATTTACCACTGAGATCCAACACGGATATGAGCTATCGCTATCTGATTGATTGAAGAGACCACCTCGAGAGGAAACTATGAAAATAAACACGCCATTAACATCAATATTACTTAAAAGTGTTTTATGTGCTGTCACATTAAGCTTTAGTGCATTCAGTACGGCCGAGCTTGTCGCTGTCCCTAATAGCGATAATGTTATGGTCAAACAAAGTGCCATTGCTGTTCCTGCACGTAGCGTAACTAAAGCGCATGTGGAATCAAAATTTGGCGAGCCATTATCCAAAACTGGCCCTGTCGGTGACCCTGCAATTTACAGCTGGCGTTATAGCCAATTTACGGTATATTTTGAAAATGATCGTGTTCTGCACTCTGTTGCATTTAATGGCTAATAAATAGCTAAACAAGCTCAGGGCCAATCCCTGTACTTGTTTAGCCTATTTTTATCCTGTGACCTTACCCCATAAATTAACCCTGTCTTCAACTTTGCTTATCGTTTCTTCTTTGTCATCGATCTATTTTTTAAATATTTGTTTTATAGATTCTCTTTTATATATTGTTTTCATTTTTTACCGCACTATCTTGAACTTTATACGTCTTACCGCTCTAATATCTTTATAGCCACAGTTATCACATTCACTGACCACAAACCGACCATAAATAGGATGATTATGAAAAAGTATGCTCTAGCCCTTGCCTTAGGTTTATCTGTAAATGCAGCGTTTGCAGATGTAGCTTTATTACACCAAGCCGTTGAGGGGAAGCACCGTACAGAAGTGAACACACAGCGTGACGTGTACCGAAACCCCATTAAAACACTCGATTTTTTTGGCATTAAGCCTAACCATACCGTGGTAGAAATTTGGCCTGGTGGCGGTTGGTATACTGAAATACTTGCGCCCTATTTAAAAAAAGACGGTAAATTAATTGCAGCCCATTACGATGAGCAAGACACGCAGGCCAATTATCGCCCTCGCTCACGTCAAGGTTTCGATAAAAAAATAGCGGGCAACAAAGTATATAACAGTGTAGATACGCAATCGCTGGTGTTTGATGAAACAAGTAAAACCCTAAAGCAAGGTGTGGCTAGCTCAAACAGCGTTGACCGTGTGGTCACGTTTAGAGCCATGCATGGCATGTATTCACGCGGTATTACCGATGCGGCTTTTGCGCATTATTTTGATATTTTAAAACCCGGTGGTAAGTTTGGTTTGGTGCAACACCATGCTGATGAAAACCAAGACTGGCAATCAAAAAATATTGGCTACGTAGGTAAACAGTACATCATTGATGCGGCACATAAAGCAGGCTTTACATTAGAGGCACAAGCGTATTTTAATAGTAATGCGCTTGATACAAAACGGTATGATGGCGGCGTATGGCGTTTGCCCCCTTCATTAAAGGGGCATACTGATGATGAGAAAAAAGCCTACCAAGCGATTGGCGAGAGCGATCGGATGACACTACTTTTTATTAAACCCAAGTTGTAATACTTTAAGCGTTAAAAAAGCTTGATGGTTCAATCAATCTTTACGCAATAATAATTTTTTAGGTATTGTTATGTCGTCACTGAAATTGTTTTTCTATTCGTTTATATTGATCCTCTATGGGTGTTCAGACGGCGGCATTTCAACCAGTGATAATGGCTCTGAAAGCAGTAATATATCAAGCTCGTCTAACTCGTCTAGTTCCTCTAGCATCGTCACATCATCTAGCAGTTCTAGCTCTTCGGGCGCAGTCAATGGGTCGAGTACATCAAGCTCTTCTGGAGGCCAAACAGGCTCTATAAGAATTGACATTTTTTTTGATGGTGATGGACAAGGCACAGTCACAACTAATGGCCAAGTTTCTTGCACCTCAGATTGTAGTATCAGTAATGTAGGCCGTAATAGTCGAGTGGTGATGGAGGCAATACCTGACGAAAACTCAAGATTTGTTCGGTTTGAGGGTAATTGCCAAAATAACTTATCAGAAACATGCTTACTTGATTCTGATGTTAACCAACAGCTGACGGCCGTATTTGAATCATTATTTATCGATAGCAGCACAACGGATTTTTCGATATCTAAAAATCGCTTAATATTTAAAAACACATCGGCAAGTCTTGAATCACAAACACAAACGATATCAATCACCAATAATACCCGTGAAGAGCGTTTATTTAACATTGTTAACGTAACGGATACAGTTTCCTTCTCGCCCTCTAGCAATCTCTTAGCTTCTGGAGCGTCTCTCAATGTTAACGTGACAACCATACCTTGTGAGCAGAATACGGATACCCAGGATTTCTTTCAGGTTCAAGGGCAACCCCTTGAGCTAGAGGTACAATCTTTGTGCTCCAACTCGCCAAGCACGTTAGATTTTGCGGTGGAAAGAGTGTACTTCAACCAATCGGTACCGGCATTAGATTCTGACGAATTTGAGATTACTCAAACACCTGTTATCACAAATAGAGATGGCTTGCTACGTGTGTTTGTGACAGCAAGCGAGGAAACAGATAGCGTGCCTGATGCCGTCATGCTCTGGCGAGATGCGAATGGCGTGTTAAATGAAACCCCTCTGAACAAGCCCGCTAATATAGGTACGACAACAGATGAGGGTAATTTAACACAAAGCTACAATACCGTTTTTGATCGCAACTTTTTTGCACAAGCCCGTGATTTTGCCATTATGATAGACGGTGAAAATGCCATTAGCGAAGCATTTGAATCAAACAATCGGTATCCGTTTGAAGAGAATACGTTTATCGCGTTAAACGATTTAACCGTTCCCCGTCACGATGTGACTTTTGTCCCCATTATTATTAATGGGGTATCCCCTAATTTAGAGGCCGATGCCAGTGTCTATTATAACGAGACATATTCGTTATTTCCGATTGAGCAATTTAGCATCAACATACGACCTCAAGCATTATCGTATCAATCACGAAGTGACACTCAAAACTGGCCAGCCATTTTAAATTTACTCACTATGGCGCGACAACAAGACGGTAGCACCAATGCGTACCATGGCCTTGTACCGCTTGATTATCGCAGTGAGCATCCAGATGAAGGTTCTGTTATTGGATTAGCCGAGATAGGTGGCCTTATAGCGGCAAGTAACTCTGATTCAAATACGGTCGCGCATGAGTTTGGACATAATTTTAATCTTGAGCATGCTCCAATCTCACCTTGCCCTTTTTCGCTGGATAACACCAATGGTATTGATACTCGATTTCCAAATAATGATGCTCGCACGCTCAATTTTGGTTTTGATATTATAACTAACACCATCACTGACCCTACATTTATCGATATTATGGGGTTTTGCGGTAACAATTGGATTAGCGCATATAACTATAATAATGTGCTTAACTTTAGAGGTTTTAGCCGCGCTGATGCGATAAGCCGTTTTCGCACATCGACACGTGTACTTACCAAAATAGCCAAACAGCCAGCATTAGTTGTACAAGGCGAAATAAATAAATACAGTACAGATATTACCTTGATACTGGAAGATGATATTTTTATGCCGCCTGCTGCGTTAAGGGCCACACATACATTAAAGGGCTACGACGCATTCAATCAGGAAGTCGTTAACTTGCCGTTTCAGGCATTAAAATTAAGCCACTCTCGCATCGAGCCATTTAGTGTGAGTATTCCGACGCCATCATATCAGCCCAAAATTGTGAAGGTGCGTATTTTTGATCGAGACGGTGTAATGGTTGCAGAAAAGAATCGTAAGGTTGTGCATCACCTTGCCGATCAACTTAATCCAACTATTATAAACAACGGCGGTAATGTAGTTAACGTCGCTTGGAACAACATATTATTTGACTATGTATTAATAGCTGATGCGGTATCAGGCCAGTTAATAACAATGGATCAAACAGGTAATGTGTCGATACGCACAACCAGCACACAGCTTAAAATCAGTGCTAGCGATGGTTTTAACACGCAACATGCCCTGTTTACAGTGCCTAATGCGACAGTACCCCGCGCTCGTTAAACTCGCGCCCCGCTTTGTGAGGCTGTTGTGTTTATAAACGTATGACTACGCCAGATGCTTTTTTTAAATGAAACATCCAGCCCCTAAATAGACTATCTGGCGTACATAAGCAGGCTCATTGACATCGGTGATGTGTAAGGCTGTCTGCCAGTTAACCACCTAGCCATACTGGCACGCCCGATTTTTTCCACTGATTAATATATCCATCAAGTTTATCGCCCCGCCACTTTTTTGAGCCGTACGGTAACGAAGGGGTAAGCGGAATGTAGGCTAAGTGCGCTTCAATAATAGACTGGTATTCAGGGGCATTAATCAAATTTTTGCGCTCTAATGGGTCTGTCTGATGATCATACAATTCCATTGTGTGATCACGATAACGAATCAATCGCCAGCGGTTACTGCGTACTGCAAAATTTTGGTAATGCCACGCGATTAATACGGGTTTATCCCATGTTTGTTCAGGGTTTGATAGCAACGGCGTTAAATCATTACCCGCCATACGGTGGTGTACAGGCAGGTTGTGCATGGCACACAATGTGGGGTATAGATCGAGTAAACTTACCGCGCGATCACAAAATGGCGCATGTTTTAGCCCACCTGCTGGCCGAATTGCAAACGGCACACGGGTCGACTCTTCCCATAAACACATCTTGCGCCAATTGGCCTTCTCTCCCATATTTTGACCGTGATCCGACAGTAAAATAATATCTGTAGAGTCGTCTAAGCCCAGACGCACCAACTCGTTCATCAGCTCGCCTATTTGGTCATCTATAAAGGCAATACTGGCTAAATACCCCTGAATCAGTGATTTCCAATAATCTTCCCCCAGTTCTAATACCGCTTTATGATCGCCATCCGGAATCAAACCCAGTGTCATCGCCTTGCCATACATGGGGATATCT
>CAKZUG010000056.1 GCA_937920545.1 uncultured Saccharophagus sp. | reverse complement strand
TGCACCGTCATGAGTGATTAACCCTTCTAGTTCTAACTCTAATAAACGCGACATTAATTGATCAATAGATACACCGCAATGCGCCATAATGTCATCTAGAGGCGTCACGCAAAAGTCAATACACCGCAATACCGAGCACTCATCTTTTGGTGCACTCTCCGCATTTGCCACACGCTCGACTGGCTTTTTTTGTGGCTGAGAGGCTGTTTTATTTGGCTGAGAAGCCAACTTGCTCGGCTTATCCGATAACGTCTTAACAGGTGAATCTGGCGTGGTGGTGCAGGAGTCTGGCGTGTTAGCGTGAGAACCTAGGATGTCAGCGTGCAGGCCGAGGAGACTCCCCAGCTCCTCCACAATATCTTCCGCCGTCTCAACCAGCTTTGCGCCGTTTTTAATGAGCATGTGGCAGCCCTTGCTTACCGGGCTATGTATCGATCCAGGTACCGCAAACACATCACGGTTTTGCTCAATGGCGTACCTAGCTGAGATAAGCGAGCCACTTTTTAATGCCGCCTCAACCACTAATAAGCCACAAGATAATCCGCTAATAATACGGTTACGTTGGGGGAAGTGATGCGCTTTAGGCGAGCTATGAGGGAAAAACTCTGTTACCAGTGCGCCGTCGTTATCTATAATTTGGTCGGCTAAATATTGGTGCTTCTTAGGGTAGATGGCATCTATTCCTGTCGCCATCACGGCAATGGTTTTACTGTTTGCATTAAGCGCACCTTGATGCGCACTGGCATCAACACCCAGTGCTAACCCCGACGTAATGGCAAAACCCGACTGACTTAATCCTTTAGCAAAGCTTAGAGTGGTTTTTTCACCAGAGACGGTAATTTTACGGCTACCCACAATCGCAATTTGCGGTAAAGATAGCGTATGTACATTCCCTTTTACAAAAATCAAAGGCGGTGGTTTGACTATAGATTTTAATAGCAAAGGGTAATCTTGGTGCGCATGATCTAATACATGAATACGTTGAGAGGTTAACCAATCACACAATGCATCTACATGCAGCCATAGCGGCGCATGATTACCTTGTTTATAGGAGAGTGTTAATGCATCCAGCATAGGTTTTTTACAATAGGGCGTAATATGTGCAATATCGGCATTAAAAATAGCCTCTAAAGAACCCAATTTGTCAATTAGCTGCCAATAGGATGCTGTACCAAAATTAGGCACACTAAGAAGGTAAAGTGCTTGACGTATACGCAGGGGGAAAGACATAAACATCCTGTTAAAGATAAGTGCTCTGCATCCTTGCGAGCACTTGGTATGTTAGCGTTTAAGCTGAAAGGATCTAACAAAAAGGTATTGCTTACTTATAAGTGACAAATTAAAAGCTACGGGTTTTTAACAATGTCGTTAACCGTAACGCCAAAGCCCGCTTCTAATACCAACCCAAGGCTCATTTTTTCATAGGTTTTGAATACCATAACCAAGCCAGAGCGCTCATCAGGTAGTGTTACTTTATCTTTTGTAACGCGGTCGATAATGGTTTCGCCTTTTTTGAATATGGCTAACACATTACCTGATTGAACATTGTCGCGGTCGCCAAGGCTAAGCATAACAATAGATAGCTTACCAATTTGTGTTACGCCGCGTTCAACACCCACGATATGGCCTGATACAGGCGTGGTAGGCGGTGAGGGATAAAAAGTGGTTTCAACTATACGCTCTTCATGCTCTAAAAATCGATCCGCTAGGCGAACTTCTTCCGTTGTGCGGGTGACATTCATGGTGGTGATATCACTTGATGCTGACGGCGTGCGAATTTCAACTGAGCCAATATCACGCGCTAGCATACCTAGCTCTTCTCCCGTTTCGGGGTCTACATAGGCTTTGTCTTTTCTGAAAATACCGTAGCCTGCACCAATCGTATTATTGGGGAAGTTACCGCGAGCATAAAGTGAATCACCTTCACCCACGAGTAATCGGTTATTCTCGCCAGCCACAACGTAAGGTGCGCGCTCTAGTGCGTCGTCCTTCAGAATACGGCTACGTGATAACCAGCTGTTGATTTTCTCAAGGGGTATAGTGTTAATTGCCTCGTCGGGTTCAAGTACACGAGCTTTAGGCGAGAGCTTAAATGTACGACCGTTAGATCGGTCTACCGTTAGGCGGGGCTGCCCATCAATATAAACCAGTTTGATGATGTCGCCAGGGTAAATAAGATGTGGATTAGCGATTTGTGTGTTTACATGCCAGATTTCTGGCCACATCCAAGGGTTCTCTAAAAACGCACTGGAAATATCCCATAATGTATCGCCTTTCACAACAGTGTAGACGGCGGGTACGGGGTCACGCAGCTGAGCGGTGTCAGAGGGTTGTGCTATAGCGCCAAACGAGAAGCCAATCACACACAGCCAGCCAAAAATAATTTTTTTCATGTTTTATTCCTATTAACGACAATTCCAGCGCAGATAAGTATGATGAGGTTGGCGTTAAAAGTGTACGGCACGTATAATCACTTGATAAACGAACGCCGTATAAAATAACGCAAATACATACTTATTTTTGCTATCAAGCTTGAGCTTAGCATACACCTAAAAAGCCTGCCTATTTGCATGCAGTTTTAGTATGAAAGCCATAAACTTATAGTGACCATAATGTTAGCAGTCAAACTTATCTGGTTGCTAGAGGTTTGTCACGTAATTCAAACGAATAGTAGGATAACAAATGGCCTTACTTAATATTCTCGAATTTCCCGATGCACGCTTACGCACAATTGCAAAGCCTGTCACAGAATTTGATGAAAAACTTCAAACAGTCATTCAAGATATGTTTGAGACAATGTACGACGCACCTGGTATTGGTTTAGCCGCCACGCAGGTGAATATCCATAAACAACTTATTGTTATGGATTTAAGCGAAGATAAAACCGATCCTCAAGTTTTTGTTAACCCAAAAATTGAGGTGTTGAGTGATGAGGACTTCGATTACGAAGAAGGCTGTTTGTCGGTGCCGGGTTTTTATGAGAAGGTCTCTCGCCCTGGTGTGATAAATATAACCGCACAAGATGCTACAGGTGCATCTTTCACCGTGAAAGCCGATGGTTTGCTTGCGGTGTGTATTCAGCATGAGATGGATCACTTGGATGGTAAGCTGTTTGTTGACTACCTCTCGAATATGAAACGTAATCGTATAAAAAAGAAGCTCGAAAAACAACATCGCTTAGCGGCTAGCTAAACCTTCTTTAGGGCTCACTTAATTGTGAGCCTATCTTATTCTGCGTTATCGCCCGCAGCTAACTTTGTCATTCTTAAATTTGCTTTTATATGCCTGATTCTACTGCTTTAAACCCTGTCGCTTCTGCGTTAGATACCGATGCTCCTGCACTGAATATCGTTTTTGCGGGTACACCCGACTTCGCTGCTGCGCACTTATCCGCACTCATCAACAGCCATCACAATGTTATTGGCGTATACACTCAGCCCGATAGACCGTCTGGTCGCGGTAAAAAACTGACGCCCAGCGCGGTGAAGCAAGTCGCTTTAGCGGCGGGTATAAACGTGTATCAACCCAAGAGTTTAAAAGGCGAAGCCGAACAAGCAGAGTTTGCCGCGCTTAATGCCGATATTATGGTGGTTGTGGCCTATGGTTTGATTTTACCCAAGGCAATATTAGACACGCCTAAGCACGGTTGTTTGAATGTGCATGGATCTATTTTACCCCGCTGGCGTGGCGCTGCGCCGATTCAGCGTGCCATTGAGGCGGGCGATACCCAAACAGGTATTACCATTATGCAAATGGATGTGGGGTTGGATACAGGCGATATGCTAAGCAAAACGTATTGCGATATTACCCTAGAAGATACCGCGCAAACGCTGCATGACAAATTACAAAGTTTGGGGCCTGGTGCGCTACTGGAGACGTTAAAGGCATGCGCGTTGCAACAATTGGCACCAGTAAAGCAGAATGATGCAGAAGCTAATTATGCCGCGAAATTACTCAAGTCAGAAGCGGCCATCGATTGGACGCAGTCGGCAATGGTTATTGAACGTACCGTTCGTGCGTTTAACCCCTTCCCCGTGTGTAATAGTACGTTAACATATACTGATGGCAGCGCCGTTAAAGTTAAAATCTACCGCGTTCACCTTGCCGACAACACGCATAATCAACCTGCAGGCAGTATTATTTATATTGATAAAAAAACCTTAGTTGTCGCTTGTGGCGCAGGTGCTGTGGCATTAAACAGCGTGCAAGTACCAGGCAAAAAGCCTGTCGATATCGGTGCATTTATAAATGGTTTTGGCACGTTATTAGATACGTCTTGCCAGTTTAGTTAATCAGTAGGTTAATTCATTACTTAAAGGAGCCGGCTTTGTCTCGCGCTAAAACACCTGTACTACCTTGTCGTGCGCTAGCTGCGCATGCACTTACCCCTGTTATTATGGGCAAGCGCTCGCTGTCTATTAAGCTTGATGCTGCATTAAATCAGTCGCCTGCAAACGAGAAAGGCCTACTGCAAACGCTGTGCTTAGGTACTTTGCGTGTTTACCCTAAATTAGCACTGGTACTTAAAAAATTACTGGCGCGCCCGCTTAAAAGTAAAGACAGCGACATTCAAGCATTATTGGCGATTGGCTTGTATCAGCTTGATTACATGCGCACCCCCGATCACGCCGCCATAGATCAAACCGTCGAGGCTGCCAAAGCGTTAAATAAAGCCTGGGCAGGCAAGCTGATTAATGGCGTTTTGCGCCAATATCAGCGCGAAAAAGGCAAGCTAGAACACAGTTTAAATGGTGCCATGACGTACCAGCATGCGCATCCACAATGGTTTATCGACAAGGTAAGAACCGACTGGCCACAGCACTGGCAAGCCATTTTGGCTGCTAACAATGAGCGCCCACCGTTAACGTTAAGGGTGAATACTAACGTCACCAACCGTGATGCCTTACTTGAAAAATTACAGGCGTATTTATCCGATACAACAAAAGACGACGCCAGCGTGACCGCATGTGAGCATAGCAAGGTGGGTATTCGTGTGATGGGCTCTGTGGATATTGCAACGCTCCCCGGTTTTGCTGAAGGTGAGTTTTGTGTACAAGATGAAGCCGCACAAATGGCCGCGACACTCTTAAGTGTAAAAGATAACCAGCATATCTTAGATGCATGCTCGGCACCTGGTGGTAAAGCGACACATATTTGTGAAAGCGCCAAGGGTATTTCGCTAACGTGCGTAGAATCTGATAGTGGCCGTATGCCACGCGTGCAAGAAAATTTAGACCGCCTAGGCCATAAAGCCAAGCTTATTGTTGATGATGCCAGCGATATAGACGCATGGTGGGACGGTGTAGCATTTGATCGTATTTTATTGGATGTACCTTGCTCGGCCACAGGCGTGATTCGTCGCCACCCCGACATCAAACTGCTCAGGCAGCCTAACGATATAGCGCAATTGGCGAAATTACAGCTACGTATTGTTGATCGCGTTTGGAAAACACTCAAGCCCGGTGGGACAATGGTATACGCCACGTGCTCTGTATTAAAAGACGAAAACGAACGCATTGTGGCGCAGTTTGTGAACCAAAATACCGATGCGCAGCATCAAAGCTTAGAGCATCTTAATATGGGTATTGCGTGTAAATTTGGTCGTCAGTTATTTCCACAAATAGATGGGCATGACGGCTTTTATTATGCTGTACTTCAGAAAAAGGCCTAAAAAAGCACGGTTAAAACGGTATAAAACCCACACTGAAGCAATATTGTTAGGTTAAAAAACACTGTTTTACATAACATTGCTTTACTCAGCACTGTTTCACACAATACAGAAGGCCTAAAGGCTTGCGATGAAAATTATTATATTAGGAGCAGGGCGAGTAGGCGGGTCGCTGGCCGCCAACTTGTCTAACGAGGCAAACGACATTACGGTTGTAGACAGTAATGAGCAAGCCTTACGTGATTTGCAAGACCACTATGATATAGGCGTTGTCGAAGGGCACGCCTCGCATCCGCACGTGCTGCTACAGGCCGGTATTGAAGACGCCGACATGCTTGTTGCTGTGACAGGTGTCGATGAGATTAATATGGTCGCCTGCCAAATTGCGTTTAGCTTGTTTCGCACGCCCACCAAAATTGCCCGTATTCGTTCAGAAGAATACGCGGGCTACGACGGCTTATTTAAGCCAGAAGCTGTGCCTGTTGATGTGATTATCAGCCCCGAGCAACTTGTCTCTGATTATATTTACCGCCTTATTCAAAAGCCCGGTGCTTTACAAGTATTGGATTTTGCCGATGGCTTGCTTCAGCTTGTCGCGGTAAAAGCGTACTACGGCGGCCCACTCGTGGGGCAAGAGCTGCGTTTTATTCGTAAACATATTCCTAATGTTGATATGCGTATTGCGGCTATTTACCGTCGTAATCGCGCCATTACCCCTAACGGTTCAACGGTTATTGAAGCCGATGACGAAGTCTTTTTTCTGGCAGCCAAAAATGATATCCGCGCAGTAATGAGCGAGCTGCGCAGACTTGATAGGCCCTATAAGCGGATCATTATTGCGGGCGGCGGCAATATTGGCTTAAGGGTAGCCAAGCTTTTAGAGCGTGATTACTCGGTCAAAATTATTGAAGCCAATATGCAGCGCTGCCAGTATCTTACCCAAAACCTCAGCCATACCACTGTGCTCAACGGCAGCGTGTCGAATAAAGACCTTCTTTTAGAAGAAAATATTGAAGACACCGACGTGTTTATTTCTGTGACCAACTCAGATGAGTCTAACGTGATGTCGTCTATGTTGGCAAAACGCTTAGGGGTAAACAAAGTCCTTACGCTTATTAATAAAACCGCGTATGTCGATTTGGTGCAAGGTGGCGAGATTGATATTGCCATTTCACCTCAGCAAGCCACCATTGGTAGCCTATTAACGTATGTTCGCCGTGGCGATATTGTGAGTGTTTACTCGCTTAGGCGCGGTGCAGCAGAGGCGATAGAAGTGATCGCTCATGGCGATAAAAAGAACTCAAAGGTAGTGGGGCGTGCCATTGAAGATATTGACCTCCCCGAAGGGGCCACTATTGGTGCGATTGTACGCAGCAGTAAAGAAAACCCCGATGAAAAATCAAAAAACACAGAAACCCGCGAAGTACTCATTGCCCACGACGACACAGTAATAGAGAGCGGTGATCATGTGATTGTGTTTTTAGTCGATAAGCGATTTACACGAGATATTGAGCGACTCTTTCAAGTGGGTTTTACTTTCTTTTGATTGTTTGTTTATTTGAATAGTTGATTGATTAAATCCGTTTTATTTTTAGCCGATTTTCGTGATCGGCCTTACACTTTATGACTTAAGGTTTGGCAGGGTTATTATGCACCCAACTATCATTTCTAAGGTACTTGGGCTATTGCTTATGCTGTTTAGCTTAACAATGGTGCCACCTATTTTTGTCTCGCTGTTTTATAACGATGGCGCTTATCCGGGCTTTATTATTGCCCTTATCATTACTTTCTTTTCTGGGGCGCTTATTTGGCTGCCTGTTTACCACGCTAAGCAAAATTTACGTACGCGTGATGGCTTTTTAATTACGTCGCTGTTTTGGTCGGTATTAGGGCTGTTTGGGGCTTTGCCGTTTTTCTTTGCAAAAGCGACCGACTTGAGTGTGGCCGATGCCGTGTTTGAATCATTGTCTGGGCTAACAACAACCGGTGCAACCGTCTTAACTCAGCTAGATGAATTACCCAAATCGCTCTTATATTACCGCCAGCAACTTCAATGGTTTGGCGGTATTGGTATTATTGTGATTGCCGTTGCCGTGCTGCCCATGCTGGGTATTGGTGGTATGCAGCTCTACCGTGCCGAGACACCCGGCCCCGTCAAAGACAGCAAACTCACCCCCCGTATTACTGAAACAGCCAAAGCACTGTTTACTATTTATGTTTCTCTCACCGTGACATGTGCGGGCGCATATTGGCTTGCGGGCATGAGTCTATTTGATGCTATTGGCCACGCCTTTTCTACCGTTGCTATTGGTGGCTTCTCAACCCATGACGCCAGCATAGGCTACTTTGATAGCGTGCCTATTATGGTGGTGTGTATTATTTTTATGGCACTAGCGGGGGTGAATTTTGCCCTGCACTTTTTTGCTTGGAAGGCCAAAGACGTACGCCATTATCTGTCTGACCCTGAATGTAAATTTTATTTTTCGATGATAGCGATAGGTGTTGTGATCACGGTATTTTACCTCTATACACAGCAAGTTTATGGCTTTTCAGAAAGCCTGTTAAAAGGTACATTTGAATTAGTCTCGATTCTGACGACCACAGGTTTTGGTGTGGCCGATTTTTCTCTATGGCCTTCTTTTTTACCCTTTTTTATTTTTATGTTTGCCTTTATGGGCGGCTGCGCAGGCTCTACGGGCGGCGGCATTAAAATGATGCGGGCTTTGTTGTTGGTCAAGCAAGGCTTGCGAGAAGTGCAAAGGCTGATTCATCCCAATGCCGTTATCCCCATGAAAATAGGCCAAAAAACGGTTCCGCACCGTGTCATTGAGGCGGTTTGGGGGTTTTTTGCGATGTACCTTATTGCTTACGTGATTATGGCGCTGATCCTTATTGGAACAGGGCTTGATTTTACAACGGCCTTTACCGCTGTGGGCGCATGTTTAAATAATCTGGGTCCCGGTTTGGGCGGCGTCGCCATGCATTATGGCGACATTCCCGACTCAGCAAAGTGGGTATTATGCTTTGCAATGTTACTGGGGCGGCTTGAAGTATTCACTTTACTGGTATTATTTACGCCCATGTTTTGGAAAGATTAGCGCTAAGTTAACGCTGAATTTGCCTAAATGAATGTGAATAAGTCAGCCTGCCGTTTAGCTATTTTTATAACGGTTATCCGTTGAATTAAGCTGTGTTTTAAAGCGCTTGTATTCCCACTGATACTGGTCGGGGCACTCCTTAACGCAAGCTTCTACGGTGGCGTTTAAGCCATTTAAACTGGTTTGTTCATCATTACTGTAAATATCGGCATGGGGTTCCACAAAGTGAATCTCAAAGCCATTGTCTACACGTTTTGCAAAGCTGGCAATCACGCGGCAGCCAGTGCGTTTTACTAAACCGTGAATAAGCGTAATCGTATGCGTTTGCACGCCAAAAAACGGCGCAAAGCCGCCTCCCTGCATGGGGTTTTGATCGGGTAAAATAGCAACGTTTTCGCCACTTTTAAGCGCTTTTAAGCATGTAGCTACGCCTTTTGCTGTCGTGGGCGCAAGGTTGATCCCATACGATTGCCGCTTGCTGTAAATAAAATCGCCTAAAAATACCTGTTTGGGCGGCTGAAACATGCATGTCAATTTCCCGTACTCGGTCATATCAATGCCTAAGGCTTCCCAGTTGCCTAAATGCGGCGCTAAAATTAGCACACCTTTATTGGCCTGCATGGCATTGTGCATGGCGGTTTCGTTTATTTTTTGCGTGACATGCTTAACTAGCCATTGCGGCGTACGCGCCCAAACAACACAGGTTTCAAGCGTTAAAATGCAGGTTTGCTGTAGGCTGCGTTTTACTTGTTCATGCTGCGCGCTTTCAGATAAGTGATCAAAACATAAACGAGTATTGATGCGTGTCACACGCGTATTACGGCTTGCCGTGTGGCTCATCAATGTACCCAGTAAGCGCCCCAAGCATCGCGCTGCTCTAAGAGGCAGTAACCCTGTTATTTTGATCAAGCTGAGTTTTATTTTATCTATCATAGTGTGGTTTATATACCATTATTGAATTAAGGGTGAGCAATGTAAGTGGGGCAAGCTCGCCTAATATGCACCAATTCACACATTACTGGCCTTAAATGTAAAAGATAACCCCTAAAAAAGGCAAATAACGCGTTATCACGCTTGATGATTGTAGAGCTTTGGGGTGTTCAAAGGCTATAATCGCATGCTTTATTTTAATGCGCCTTACTTTCATTGAGAGCTTTCATTGAGAGCTTTCATTGAGAGTGTTCATTGAGGATTTTCATTAAGAATGATTCATTGAGAATCTTCAGTAAGAATATTCGTTGAGAAGCGCGCTATTTTTATCCATATTCGGATTCCAAACAGGAGCTAACGCTGTGTCTAAACCAGACGTATCCACTTTTCAGGGGCTGATTCTTGCCTTACAAGAATTTTGGGCAAACCATGGGTGTGTTGTTTTACAACCACTTGATATGGAAGTGGGCGCGGGGACATTCCACCCGGCTACTTTTTTGCGTGCCATTGGCCCAGAAACATGGAACAGCGCTTATGTTCAGCCATGTCGTCGCCCAACAGATGGCCGCTATGGCGAAAACCCCAACAGATTACAGCATTATTATCAGTTTCAGGTGGCATTAAAGCCGTCGCCCAGTAATATTCAAGAGCTGTATTTAGACTCGTTAACGCATTTAGGTTTGGATAACACCACCCACGATATCCGTTTTGTAGAAGATAACTGGGAGTCACCCACGCTAGGTGCATGGGGTTTAGGCTGGGAAGTCTGGCTAAACGGTATGGAAGTCACGCAGTTCACCTACTTTCAGCAAGTGGGCGGGCTTGAATGCTACCCCGTTACCGGTGAAATCACTTATGGCTTAGAACGCATCGCCATGTACCTGCAAAACGTAAATTCTATTTACGATTTGGTATGGACAAAACGCCCAGATGGCTCGGTTGTGACATACGGCGATGTCTTCCACCAAAACGAAGTCGAAATGTCTGAATTTAACTTTAATGAAGCCAATGTGGATTTCTTATTTCAAACATTTGATACCTGCGAGAGCGAATCGAACAAGCTAATTGAAAAAGGCTTACCGTTGCCCGCTTACGAGATGGTCATGAAAGCATCACACGCATTTAACTTACTTGATGCACGCCAAGCCATATCGGTTACTGAGCGCCAACGCTTTATTTTACGTGTGCGTACACTCGCCCGCGATGTGGCCAAATGCTATTTTGATGCCCGCTTAAAACTGGGTTTCCCTATGGCCGACCCAGCCCTTCGAGATGAAGTGATCGCCCGCGTAAAATCAGAGGAAGAAAAATAACATGAGCCACCAATTTTTATTTGAGCTGGGAACCGAAGAGTTACCGCCCACTGCTTTATTGACACTATCTAACGCATTTGAAGCCAGCATTAAGCAACAACTTGATGCGGCTAAAGTCGGTTATGACGCATTAACATCCTACGCGACACCCAGACGCCTTGCGATTGTGATTGACGGCTTAGATGAAACGACAGCTGTTGAAGAGGTCACTAACTGGGGGCCGCCAGCAAAAATCGCCTTAGATAAAGACGGCAACCCAAGCAAAGCGGCTATGGCGTTTGCGAAAAAGAATGGCCTTGATGTGGCCGATTTACAGACCGAAAACGACGGCAAAGCCGATAAACTGGTTGCGCATATAAAAGTGGGCGGCGACCCCGTTAAAGCCTTGTTACCCGCCACAGTGCAAACCGCATTAGCCGCTTTACCCATTGCAAAAAGAATGCGTTGGGGCAGCAGCCGTGCCGAGTTTGTGCGCCCAGTGCAGTGGGTGGTGATGCTATTAGATAGCGATGTGCTCCCTGCGACCATTTTAGATATTGAATCGGGCCGCACCACACGTGGTCACCGTTTTCATGCCAACCACGCCATCACCATTAACACCCCCGCCGATTACGCAACAGCACTGCAAGAGCAAGGGCACATTATGCCTAGCTTTAGCGAGCGCCAAGCAGTGATTAAACAACAAGTGCAAGAGCAAGCTCAAAAGATTGGTGGCGATGCTGTAATTGGCCAAGATTTGCTCGATGAAGTCACAGGATTAGTCGAGTGGCCCGTGGCCCTTAGTGGCAAGTTTGATAAAACATTCTTAAACGTGCCCAGCGAAGCACTTATCTCATCCATGAAAGAACACCAAAAATACTTTCATGTTGTGGATAAAAGCGGTGAGCTTATCCCGCACTTTATTACGGTTGCCAATATTGTGAGCCGTGACCCTGCGCAGGTGATAGACGGAAACGAGCGCGTGATCCGCCCGCGCCTGGCCGATGCAGCGTTCTTTTTTGAAACGGATAAAAAAGTCACATTGGCGTCGCGTGTCGAAAAACTTAAAAGCGTGGTGTTTCAGGCAAAACTGGGCACCGTATATGATAAAACCATTCGCTTAGAGCAACTTGCCGATTACGTTTGCGCGCAAACCAACACATCGGCTGCCGATGCCAAACGTGCCTGCGTATTATCTAAATGCGATTTAATCAGCAATATGGTGGTTGAATTTTCAGGCATGCAAGGCTTAGCGGGTTATCACTATGCGCTTAACGATGGTGAAAATGCACTGGTTGCGCAAGCCATTGGCGAGCAGTATAAACCTAAATTTGCGGGCGACACTTTGCCGCAAAGCCACGAGGGCACAGTGTTAGCGTTGGCTGACCGCCTTGACACTATTACGGGTATTTTTGGTATTGGGCAGGTGCCTTCTGGCTCAAAAGATCCTTTCGCTTTGCGCCGTGCCTCACTGGGTTTGTTGCGCCTCATTATCGAAAACAATCTAACATTAGATTTGCGAGACCTTGTCAGTAAAAGCGCAAGCTTGTTTAGCGATTTACCCAAAAAAGACACCGTTGTTGACGATGTAATAACCTATATTTTAGAGCGCTTTAAATCGTGGTACAGCGACGCCAACATCGCCATAGAAGTTTACCAAGCGGTAGAGGCCAAAAAGCTGACCGTACCTTTGGACATTAACGATCGCGTTTATGCGGTGAATGCGTTTTCTGCATTACCTGAAGCCCAGGCACTGGCTGCGGCTAACAAACGTGTCTCTAACATTTTGGCCAAGCAAGCAGGCGATATTGCAACGGATATCGACACGGCTTTATTTGAAAACGAAGCCGAATCGGCACTGTATAACCAAGTGCAAGCCTTACAAGCCGACATCGCGCCGCTACTAGCGAAAAAAGATTACACGCAAACGCTTAAAACTCTCGCAAGCTTACGTGCCGCTATTGATACCTTTTTTGATGATGTCATGGTGCTCACCGACGATATGGCAGTGCGCCAAAACCGTTTAGCCTTGCTTAAACAGCTCCAAACATTGTTTTTGCATGTGGCTGATATTTCGTATCTTGCTGTTAAATAATATTAATTAAAAGGGTTACTGTGTACGCCATTCGCTCAACTATTTTTTCTATTGGTTACAGTGTTGCCACCGTGTTTTATAGCACGCTGGCTGTGCTGTTGTTTATGCTGCCGTTTAAAACACGTCATAAAATGATTATCTCTTGGACTATTTTTATCGTCTGGTGGGTGAATGTCACTATGGGCGTCAAGTACCGTGTATCGGGTAATATCAACCCCGATACGCAAAAGCCTGTTGTGGTGTTATCTAAGCATCAAAGTACATGGGAGACGTTTTTTTTACAGGGTAAATTCTGGCCGTCATCGACTATTTTAAAGCGTGAATTATTGCGTATTCCGTTTTTTGGCTGGGGCTTAAAAGCGTTAAACCCCATTGCGATTGATAGAACTAACCCGCGTGAATCTCTTAAACAAGTGCGTAACGGTGCAAAAGATAGGCTAGATGCAGGTTACAACCTGATTTTGTTTCCCGAAGGGACACGTATTGGGGTCGATGAGCAAGTTAAATACGCGCGCAGCGGTGCCGATATAGCCATTGCCAATAATGTCGATATTATCCCTGTGGCACATAACGCAGGGCATTTTTGGCCGTGCAACAAAGGTAAAAAAAGAGCCGGCGTGATTGATGTGGTCATTGGCGAGCCTATCTCACCCGAAGGCAAAACCAGTAAAGCATTAATTGCCGAAGTCGAACTCTGGATAGAGAGCCAAGTGGCTGCTTTACCAGCACCCTTATCAATATCTGTTAAAAAAAGTGAGCAAGAACATGGGTAACTTTGGTTTGGCGCAGTTTGGTGTGCGTTTTGTGTTTGCCGTATTATTGGTGTTTATTACCTATAACCCAACGCAGTACTCTTATGCGCACTGGGTTAAATCTGTCTTTCCCGACGTAAATGCTATTATTGCATTGTGTGGTATTTTGTTGCTCATTGGCTGGTTTATTTTTTTACGTGCCACGCTGCGCTCATTAGGTGCCATTGGTTTAGCGTTATGCCTAGCGTTTTTTGGTTGCATTATTTGGTTGTTTTTTGATTTGAAGTGGCTCTCATTTGAGAATATATCGGCCATTAGCTGGATTATTCTTGCGGTTATTGCTTTTATGTTGTCTATTGGTATGTCTTGGTCACATATACGTAGACGTATGAGTGGGCAAATTGATACAGATGACGTAGAAAACTAAACAATGGTGGCTCTGGTTAGCGGCAGTTAGCGAGTAGGTTAATCGGAGCGTCCTTATATAAGGCGTATACATGTTACTCAAAAAAATAATGATGCTAGCAGTGTTGAGCACACTGTCTGTTAATGCTTCAGCCTCGTTTATACAATTATTTAAGTTTGAAGATGGCCGCACCAATTGGCAATACATTGCTAATTTTTCAAGCGGTGTACTTATTATTCTTTTGTTTTGTTCGGCGTTATTTTTGTTGTTTACACTTATTAAGTCGCGCAAGCTTAACAACGAGTTACGCCTTATCAAGGCGAACCTTGAAGCCCGTGTTAAAGAGCGTACGTTAACACTTGATAAGTCCAACCAATTGCTTAAAAACGCTAACCAGCTTTTGGAAGGTGAAATCACCGAGCATAAACAAACGTCGGGCTTACTCGCCTCATCTGAAGCGTATATCAAAAGTATTTTAGATAGTATGCCAATATCGTTAATTGGTTTAAATAATCATTTAGAGGTTACCCAGTGGAACCGTTTTGCCACAGAAACCACAGGTATTGATACTGATACGGTTATGGGTAAAAATTTATGGGATATCTACCCGTCCATCACCCTATCGCCAGAACAAGTACAAAAAGTCTTTGATACCGGCGAAACGCTGACGATCAAGCACTCACAGCGCGGCCAATATTATTTTGATATTACGGTTTACTTGCTCAAAGGTAATAATGATACAGGCTTAGTGATTTTAATTGACGATGTTACACATCAATCAAAAGCTGAAAATTTACTGATTCAAAAAGATAAGTTTTCATCTATGGGTGAGCTAGCTGCTGGCATGGCGTATGACATTAATATACCACTTAACGCTATCCAAAAGGCTTCACAGTTACTTGAAGTAGGTACCGAAGAGAGCAGTGCTAATTTTAAAGCCATAAAAGCGATTAACAGTAGTAGCCAGCAAGCCTTTGATATTGTTAAGCACTTGTTGGATTTTTCTAACAGTGAGAGTCAAATCAAAGAGCTGGCCAGTATTCCAAATATTATGGATCACTCGCTAGACGTAGCCAGCCGTATGTTTAAAGACATACAGGGTTTTAATTTTTCTCAACTCACCGTCGAAAAGCTGTACGAAAACGATATTGCCGATATCCCTTGCCATGTATCAGAGCTACAATTGGTGTTTATTACGCTCATTCGCCATGCCTGTATTGCCTTTAGCCTCAAAGATAACGCACAAGAGCAACCTAAGCTCACCATCGAGATTAACAATTTTTATGATTCGTTATGGGTGAAAATACAACATAATGGATTGGGGTTAAACACCGATGAACAGCAAACCATTTTTGAGCCTTTTTACCAAGATCAGAATGTGTTTGAAAACGGCTGTGATTTAGAAAATCGTTTATCGTTCCCTTACTTTATTATTAGTGATCACCACGGAGGGCAAATGTCGGTAACATCTGACATAAGGGTTGGCTCTACTTTTCACATCCAGCTTCTTTTACGTTAACCCTTTTCTTATTATGATCGAGCACTTAACGTTTAAAGTGCTCTTTCTTATTTTAAATATTATTCTACCTTCTGTATTACCTCTCCTCTCTTAAGGTTTCAGTGCGTTAAAACGTGTGACCTTCATCACAAAAAACCACCTTTAGTCTGAACTTAGTTTTATTTTTAAGCATAAGATCAAGAAAAAATATAATTTTTAATGTAAATTTGGCGTCTAGTTTAACTTTCTGTCTCGATTTAAATCATTTTTATAAGTAATTAGCAATCATGCTTTGTGCGTATTTTTTTAATGAGACTAGACTGAGATAGCTCGATTTATTTGAGCAAAATTTGTTCATGATTAAAACAATATAGTAAGGGGTCGTTTCGTGTATAAAAACAACAAAATTAAAGTGCAATCTAAAAAAATTACAAAATTCTTGGGTTTGTCTATTTTGGCCGCTGCATTGGGTGTGGCGCATACTGCTGCCGCGGCAGTGCCTGCTCTATCAGTTAACGGTAATAAAGTCGTTGCAAATGGCGAGCCTAAAGAGCTTGTGGGTATGAGCTTGTTTTGGTCGAATAACTATTGGGGTGGTGATAAGTTTTATAATGCTGGTTCAGTAAAAGGCATAAAAGATTTTTTTGGTGGTAACCTTGTTCGTGCAGCTATGGGTGTTGAAGACAATGGCGGCTACTTAAGTGATTCAGGTAGTAACCAAGCGCGCGTCCAAACAGTGGTTGACGCTGCTATTGATAACGATATGTACGTTATTATTGACTGGCATTCGCACGAAGCAGAAAACAATAAAAGACAAGCTATACAGTTTTTTGAAGATATGGCGCGTCAGTATGGCGATCAAAACAACGTTATTTATGAGATTTATAATGAGCCAGAAAGAGAGAAAAGCTGGTCTGACGTTATTAAACCATATGCGCAAGATGTTGTTAATGCTATTCGTAAGATTGACCCTGATAACCTCATTATTGTAGGTAACCGTCGTTGGGCGCAGCTTCCTAATGAAGCAGCAAAAGATCCAATCAAAGGCAACAATATTGCTTATACTATCCATTTTTATGCTGGTAGCCATAAAGAGGGCGTACGTGCAAACGCACAAGAAGCGCTTGATCTAGGTGCGGCAATTTTTGCAACAGAATGGGGTACAGTTAATGCTGATGGTGATGGCGGTGTAAATAAAGTATCCACTAACCAGTGGGTTAAATTCATGAAGGATAATAAAGTTAGCCATGCAAACTGGTCTTTGAATGATAAAAGCGAAGGTGCTTCTGTTTTTAAAGAAGGCGTAGATACAAACGGCAATTGGTCTGTTAACGATTTAACCGAAACAGGCAAGTTTGTTCGAGATATTATTTTAAGTTACGACTTAAATAATACTGATAGCGGTTCTTCATCAAGCAGCTCTAGCTCGTCGTCAAGTAGCGGTTCTTCATCAAGCAGCTCTAGCTCGTCGTCAAGTAGCGGTTCTTCATCAAGCAGCTCTAGCTCGTCGTCAAGTAGCAGTTCTTCATCAAGCAGTTCTAGCTCGTCGTCAAGTAGCAGTTCTTCATCAAGCAGTTCTAGCTCGTCATCAAGCAGCAGTTCGTCGGGCGCTATTGGTGGATCTTGTACCGCTGTACAATTTAGAAAGGCTGTAGAGTTAGATTTACGCCAAAGCAACTGTATTACTATTAGCCGCTCATTAACAAATGAGACTATTCAATTTAAAGATAGTAATAAAAACAAAAGTTGTGATTTTAGAGGTACGGTTACCGACGGCAGAAAAACAGTAAATATCAATAAAAACTATATTCGCGTCAATGACTTTCAAGGCAAAACTATACGTTTGACCTCAACAAATAACTGTAATTATATGCTAGTTAAATCGTACTAATTTGGTTGTGTTTTATTTAAAAAGGCAGCGTTAGCTGCCTTTTTTATTGAGCGTAATTTATACCCTTTCTAACCTTACCTATTGGCTTATTTTGTTTTTATTTTTTAGCGCGCTCATATTATTGTATTAGCCTCTCTTTTTATTTTTTCTTATGCCTTATATTATTTATTTCCCTACGATTGTCTGTATAACAGTATATAGAGCTATAAAAAAATAGATTTAAAGTATTTTTTTATGGCTGTTCTTATTGGCGTATTTTTTTTTTAAAGTAAATGTTCATAAGTCGATCTTATCTTCTAAATAGAATAGATTTTAAACAAAAAATCACTACTATTAAGTTAAGGTATCCCTAATTAAAATCTTATCGTTATTTTGTGGGCTTTGCGCTCGCCTTATTTGGTACTAGATTCTTAGTGTCTTGCTTCTACAGATCCTAATGGTTGCGTTTTAATCAGGGATACCTTAGCGCACAATCGGTATGATGAGTTGGTCAAAATCATATAAATATTGTGCAATGGAAGATACCCATATAATGGCTAGGAGATTCGTTTTGACAATGAACACAAACATTAAAAATATCCTTGAAAGGAATCAGGCAACAGTCAATTTTGAGCAAATATCAGGAGTGGGCTCTTTGGCTGAATATACCGAAGTTGGTGGTAATTGCTTGGTGAGTGCCGTTCTACTTACTGATGGTAAAACACTGTATCAAATTTTATTTCCAGCCGATTATTTGGTCGATATTCAAGAGGTATCTCAATTTGTAGGGGCCAAATTAAGTGGTGTGTTAGGTGTGGAGCGCCAAGACATTATGTCTAAGGAAGGCTTATCCCATATTCCAGCTATTCCAGGGTGGAACGGTTATCGCGTTATAGTTGATTCAAAGTTAATTACGTTTTCAACACTGCTTTTACAGTCGGGTAGCTCTGACAGTTTGCTGTCTGTTGATCGCGATGATTTTTATCAGCTTGTTCACCAAGATGATGTATGTGATTTTGCTAGGTCAATGGAGCCTGTTGCCCCAGATCCAGATCAAGATGTGGCTGAAATTAAAGAGTCGTTGAGCCGTTTTACAGGTTTACGCATTAAACAGCGATTGGAAGAAACATTAGAGCTACCACCATTGCCTCGTACCGCACAAAAAATTATTGAGTTACGTGCGAACCCGAATGCCGACATTAATGATCTAGCAGAACTTGTAGAGCAAGACCCTAGTTTAGCTGCTCAGGTTGTTAGTTGGGCATCATCGCCGTATTACTCGGCTCCAGGTAAGATTAAATCAATACATGACGCCATAATGCGCGTGCTGGGTTTTGATATGGTACTTAATCTTTCGTTGGGTATTGCACTTGGAAAAACCCTAGAGTGCAAAGATATCACTGCGGGCCAGCTTAAAGGTTATTGGTTGCAAGCTGTATATACAGCTGCAGCCATGGAAGTACTGGTTAAGTGTATCGATAAAGGAAAGCGACCTGAATTTGGTATGGCGTATTTATCTGGCTTGCTACATAACTTTGGCTTTTTTATTGTGGCAGACGTCTTCCCTCCTTATTTTGAAAAAACAATACGATATAAAGAAGCTAACTCGCATTTAGATGCCATGCAAGTCGAGCGGCACCTTCTAGGAAGCGCAGGTAATCAAATTGCATCTTGGTTGCTAGATAGTTGGAATATGCCAAAAGATGTTGTGCGGGCAATTCGGCACCAGTACGATATAAATTATGACGGTCAAAGCGCTGATTACGCTAAACTTTTGTATGTATCTCAACAGTTACTAGCGCAAGCAGGGTTTGGTGTCTCATCGCCAAAAGATATATCAAACGATATATATGAATCTTTAGGGTTAAACCCAGAAAAAGCAGGTGCAGCCATAGAGGAGTTGCTAGAATCATCGTCTGAGCTTAATGAAATTGCCAAAAAGCTAAGTTAATATGATTAGCTTCTAACACTTCCAATAGGTGTTCATTACCAACATGGCAAGCTAAGGCGCAGTATTTAGCTTGCCATATTGTTTATATATTTTGCCTTCCTCATGTATACAGCCCCATTATATTCAATCATTTTTGATTGGATATAATGCGTATCATTTTTATTCCACGCCTTATAGTAACAAGACACAAAGAAAGAATACCCCTGGGTATGAGGCCGTCGGAGGCAGGATGCCGACGCAGAGCGTATAGAGACATATTTACAGCGTGCCTCATACGCAGGGGTATTCTTTTCAACTGTCCCAGTAGTTATGCCTTTGATGTTTCTTTTCAGGCTTTTGTGAAATTAAGCCATTGCACGGATTTATGCTGATTTTAGCGAGGTGTCTCATAGAGCGTTACTTGGTATTTATTCTTCAACAATTTTATAAGATAGCCTTATATCTATATGTCTTTATGCGATAATAACCTTAAGGATGTGTTGTGAGCCTAAAAATATTTACACTCTTCTAATAAAATTAAGGTGTTTAGCGCTTAAAGCACGATAAATTACAGGATATTCAATCGTATGGTTTTAAAATGGTTAACTGTGGTAAAAGGATCTTTACTGCTTCTAATAGGGTTGTTTTACACCCACATCGCGGTGGCTGGCACATTATATTTACCGCTCAAAATAAGCCCTGAGATAGACACACGAATCGAAAGGTTATTTGTTCTTGCTAATATGCCAATCGTTAAGCGGCCAATTGCCATAAACGACGTACTAAAAGCACTTAACAAAATTGATGGTCAGTATCCGGTTTTGTCTCAAGGCATCTATTTTTATTTAGAGCGTTTTAACAGTAATATTGGCTTGACGCATAAATCTATTCAATACAGTACTGGTAAAAGTGACGGTACGGCGCATGTATTGAGTAATGCGCGAGGTTTAAATGTAGATAACCGCTATGCTTTATCTCTTCAAGGCTATGGCATTATCAATGATTTTTTTGCGATTAATGGTGGGGTTGAATATCGCCGTAATCGTGATGGCTCGCAAACCGATTACGAAGGTACATTTTTATCGTTTGGCTGGGATAGCTTTCAGGTTGACATAGGTTATCGTTCGCATTGGTTAGGGCCATTTCAGCACAGTGATATTTTACTATCGACTAATGCGACTACCCCTCTGGGTGTGACATTCTCCAACAGTGAAGCATTCGATTTTTTTAATTTTAAATATGAGTTCGCATTACTGGAGCTATCTGATTCGGATAAAATTCAAAGCCTTAATAACCCTGCTCAACGTTTGAGCGGTCAACCTAAGTTGTTTGTTTCTCATATTAATGTGGAGCCTTTTGACGGCTTTTCTCTTGCTTTTAGCCGTGTCACTCAATTTGGCGGCAGCGATAGAAACGAGTCTCCTTCGGATTTGATCAAGTTTATAGTTAACCCTGCTAACAAAGATGATATAGCCGATGAAGCCTCGGCAGATAATGATTTTGGGTATCAACTTTCATCTGTTAGTGCGCGCTATATCTCTCAAAGCCGGATTCCTTTTTCTGTTTATATGACATACGCAGGCGAGGATACGTCCGCTGCATCTAATGCCCATTTAGATGATGCTGCGCTTATGTTGGGCCTTCATTTGCCTAAGTTACCCCATCATTTAGACTTTACTATTGAAAGTGCGCAATTTCAAAACAATTGGTATGTTGATGATATTTATGGTGATGGTTATCGCCATGAAGGTCATGTGTTGGGGCATTGGGCGGCTAATTTTAGGCCCGTAGGCGATGCGACCGAGATGCAAAGTCATTTGATTGCGTTAACGTGGGATGACTACAATGGCCTAGCATTTAGCGGCAGTATCAAACAAGTTAAAAGTTTAAATCTAGCTGGTGCGAAATCTAACGGTACGGAGTTTTCACTCAATACATCTATTGCCTATAAGGATTCTATTATTGGTATATCGTTCCATACAGGCAAAAATATTGAAGACGAAAATTATAGTTTTCTTTCAGGTGCGCTTCGCTGGTAATCAAAATAGTGGAAGCGGGTTGGAGGTGTGGCGCGCTGGTTGGGCGCGCACAAATTTACATGTCGACATTGTCTTCAGTTAGCGTTAAAAAATATTCACATAGACGTTGTGATTCAATATGTGTTTGGTAAGACGTGGCGACTCTTTTTACGCCATTAGCGCCCATTTTTTTTAGTTTTTCAGGGTTATTGATAAGTACTTCAAACATATTATTAATGAATTCTTGATCGTTAACATCGACGAGATTGCCGTCAATATCATCGCGAATTATTTCAGGCCACGCGCCTGCCCGGGTTGCTAAAACAGCTGCCTGACTGCTCATTGCTTCTAGCACGGTTAAACCAAACCCTTCTTTATTACTTAATGCGCAAACTAAATCCATAATAGAAAATAGCTCTGGGAGGGCGTCAAAAGGCTGCTCCCCTAAAAAAATAATGCGTGAACTTAAATTGTGATCTGAAATTTTTTGTTTTAAATCTCGAACAAATTTTTCGTCTTCGGGTTTAATTGCTCCCACGATCAAAGCGGTTGTGCTGACATTTTTTTTAAAGCTATGAATACATGCATCAATAAATAAGTGTACGCCTTTTTGTGGTCTTACACGGCCGAAAATTCCACATGTTAAAGGTGTTTGAATGCCGTATTTACTTTTAATACTATGTTTGTTTTTTTCTGTTGCTGGCTTATAAATATCTGTTCGGATACCATGCGCAATAATGTTGTCGGGTTGGCGTTTTAAGTACGATGCAGCGGCGTCGCATGTCGATAATAACCCATCACAACGCGTAATAAGCCAGCGAGTAAAGCGGCTGTGTTCTCTTTGTGCGGTAGAAGTAAAAACAATTTTTATTTTAAGCCTAAAAATATATTTTAATAATAACCCTTGTACCACTTCGTTGTTTCTTCTCGCGTGGTAAATTCGCCATTTTCCATTATTAAACCCTCGACATAAAAAAACCAGTTGCCAAAAAGTAGTTATATATTTTTTATCTTTAACATGATGTCCACCCATAATCAGTGTGTTCATCATATCTTTTTGAAACTCAAAATTTTGTAACATTGTGGATGTCACACCTGAAAACCGCTTATTACTATTCCCTAGTATGAGTTCGCATTCTTGGTGTGCTTGTTTTTTTGATGTCATGGGTAATTGCTATACCTTACAATTCGCTTAAAGATTTTTTTAGTGTAACGTTATAACAATCAATCACCGCACCTTCTTCAAACTGTCCAATGCTTTTATTGAGTTTGATCTTTATGGATGAATAAATAAATAAGTTGCGGTGTTCGCTATATTGTTTAACATCGCTGGTGACTAATATTTGCCCTGGCTTTGCACATGATTCTAGTCTTGCTGCCATACTCACGGCATTTCCTTCTAAATCATTTACACCTGTTACTTCATTGTTGACAACAGAGACACTCCCTATTTCTACGCCTGTGCGTAGCTCAAATCCAGCACCGGTTAATACATCTTTTATCATGGTGGCACACGCGAGTGCGGTGGTGGTGTTAGAGAAAGTAATACGCAGTGAGTCGCCTTCCATATTGGGGTAAGAGGCTCCCCATTTTGTGAGTATGGGTTTAATTAAGCCACGAAATAACGCAAGCTTATCGGATAGCTCATCGTTACCCCAGCGCGTAAACCCTTTTAAATCCATAAAAACAATAGTAAGCAGTTTTGCTTGCTCGTCTTCATACTCTTGTGCGAGCTCTAACAGCTTTGGCCAAAATCGTTCTTTTACATTGGCAATTTCTTCACGTAATTCAAGTAGTAGCGTACCGTTTGAGCGCAAACCAATATGCGCATTCACAATACGGTCAACTTCAACTTGAATGTCGTGCTTTAACATTGTGGGCTTGTTGGGTCCATACTCATCAATTTTAAGTGTCAGTAGTGTGCCGCCCTCAATTTCGGTGAGCGATTTTAAATGTAAAAGTGTACCCCAAAAGGTCGCTTGAAGATGTTCAATTATAATTGGGATGATTGCAATTTCTTGTGTGCTGATACGGTGAGGGTATTTGATTTGCACGGAGTCGGATTGCGAATAAAGACGTTCAAATTCATGTTCTTTGTATTGTGTTTTAACATCACAGTGCTGACCCCAAAAGGCAAAATCACAGCACACATCATCAATTAACCAGTTGCGCATATTGACTTGCCATAACTTAGCGCCAGTGAGGTTCGCTTTATTGAAGCAGGTCTTATGTAAATCAGATTCTCGTAAATCCGTTTCAGATAAATTTGCCGATTCAAAATTAATATCTCTTAGTGCCATTGCCCTAAAATTGACATAGGTTAGGTTGCATTGCTTGAACAAAGTCTTATCAATTAAAGCATAGGCAAATGAGGCGTTTTTAAGATTCGAGCCTGTAAAGTTTGTAGACGACAAATTACATTTTCTAAAGTTAGCATTCTCTAGATTCAGGTGTGAAAGATCGGCTCCAGCCAGTATCTGACCTTCTAAATTCGCGCCTGCAAGTGACACACCCTGTAAATTAAGCGTGCTAATGTCATGGCCACGAAAATCAATATGATCTAACGTTGCTCCGGCAGAATTGAGCATTAAAGTACTTGCCCCTTTAAGCGTGCAGTCTGTCAAATTGGCATGTGAGATATCGGCAGCAATCAGTCGTGCCTGCGATAAATCGGTGCTGGATAAATCCGAATAGCAAAAGTGCGCATTAATACAATGGGCTCCTTTCATAGAGCAGTTAATAATTTTTGCGTGCTGTATGGATAGCTCAGAAAAATCGATTCCATCAAGGTTGACCCCAGATAAAGAAATACCGTCTAATGTCAGATCACAAGTAGAATATTGACGTCGCCATTTATTCCAGTTAGTGGCGCCTTGCAATATTTGATGTTTTAGTGCATTTAATGTCGGCTTAGTAATAGGGTCGTGCATATGATGGACTCGTTTTCAAAATAGCTAATCAGTATTGAATTTTAAACGGTTCTTGTTATGCGCTTAATAAGCGATTCCTTTTACAAGGATGTGTGTAGAGAGTGTCTTGCTGTAGGGCCAGGTAAAATAAAAATATATTGTTTACGCTTGCGCTACCGATATCAGCGAACTTTTGGCTTATAGGCGATATCAAAATTAAGATGTTTTATGCGTTTTTGTATGGCCTTAATTCTATTTTGTCATATTTAATTGATTTTTTCTTGGTATTTTTAACTATCACGAACTGTATAGGCTGGCGACTTTGCCTGTGCCAACATCCGTAGCTTACAATATACGAGCATATTTTTTGAGAGCAAAATGCAAACTCGGGGGTTATAGCAGATAATAGGCGGGGTGTAAGCAAGCCATTCTGAAAGAAATGTGCTTTTTCTTGGTATAGCGTGCTGCCTTTAAGTTTGACTTGTGCTTCTAGGTAGGTCCAAAAAAGAATAAAAAGTTCGCTAAGCTGTGAGGGTGTTGATTGGGCCAGTGAGTGTATGTGTCTGTCAACATAGGGGTTAATAAGCTGACTAATATATTTAGGGTTAGTTGGCGCGCGTTCGGTATTTTCTATATCGATACCGTGCGGGGTAGATACCAAGCCGCATGCGATAAAAGGCCCCGAGTGTGTTAATGAAATATGTAAGTGCCGGGCCGACCGTGGCGCTTTTATATAAGGCTTACCATTATGTGTAATGCCTATTTTTATCGCTTTAGGTGCACATTGTATGTGTTGTGCTAATTGTGTTTTAAGGAGCCATCGTCCAAGCAGAAAGGTATGCTTCCTATGGTTTTTATAGTGTTTAAAACGTTGTCTTTCATAATAATCAAGATAGGAAACAGCTTGGTTATACCAAGCTATATCAAGGGTTTTAGGCACTTCTAAAATAGATACCGTATTTAAAGGCACGGCTTGCACGCTGAAGTGACGCTAGCTGCGTGACAATATACAGCAATTGCGGCCATTTTCTTTGGCTTGGTATAGGGCTTTATCTGCGCTCTCAAAAGCTGTTTCCGTTGTATCATCTTCGTTAAATTCTTTAATGCCAAAACATATAGAAATATTAATGGGATTTTGTTTAAATTTAAGCGGCATTTGTTCAATCGCGCTTCTTACTTGATCGAGCACTTCTAGTGCTTGCTCGCCAGATGTTTCAGGCATAATGATAACAAACTCTTCGCCGCCATAGCGTGCAATAAAATCAACTTCACGTAGCCTTTTTTCGATAAGTTGCGCAACAAGACGCAGTACCTTATCACCCGCTTGGTGGCCAATCGTATCATTTATGCGCTTAAAGTGATCTATGTCACAGATAGCCAGAGTGAGAGGGTGTTTGTACCGAGCAAAACGCCTTAGTTCATAGAAGGCTCGCTGATTATACGCTTCACGGTTGGGTAAACCGGTTAATGTGTCATGTGTGGCTTTGTGTCTTTGTTCTTCGAGTTGTTTACGTGAGTTCTCAGCATCTTCTTCTATACGTTTTACTTGTTCAAGTAGCGATTCTAATTGCTCTGTTAAGTTTTGCTCTTGGGATGATTGGTGCTCATCAAATTTTTTGAGTGACTGGCGTATTGTTGCGATATTAGCATTCACTTCTTTTTGTATTGTCGGTAAATCATTGTGATTGTTAACGCTCTCAGTTATGAAGTCGACTTGAGAGCTGACTGTATGAGACAAGTCTTGTGCGATAAGAGTTTGTTCATGGCCTTGTTGCTTTGCAATGCCTAGCGTATCACCAATTGAGCTTAGTTCGGTGTTTAAGCTTTTTAAATAGTAGCTGAAATCGTTATCGGAGCGCAGGTAGCGTGCCATTAATATATCGCGAATATCATCAAGAGTAATAGCAAGCGTATCGTAATTCATGTTGCCTTCAAGTCTTGATAGGACTAATTCTATTTTTTGTTGGATTTCGTCTGTTGGTTCAATATGGTGGACAAGCTCTGTGAGTGTAGTTCTAATGCGCTTGGTGGTTGCAGTGCATTCGATGTCGTGACGGTTTTTTGTTATTTGAGCCGTTTTTTCGATTAGCTCAAGTTCAGCATTGGGTGTGGTTGCAGTGCTATCTGGTATGGGTTGAATGGCGGTTACGTCTGTATCAATATTGTGACTATGAGGCTCTAGCGTTGAGTTGTTTGTAAGCTTATTCCATAATGAGGTTTTTTTAGCTCCATTATGGCTTAGCGCTTCAGCTTGTAGGCTATGTACTTCTTTTAATGTGGTTAGAATGGCGTGGTTATTAATCTGTTGATTTTTTAATGCTTTTTTACGGGCTCGTAACTTAGTCTCTATGTCTTTTGGCAGCGTTAGGGTTAATAAATTATTCATTAAGTCATTTGTTAGATCGCCAACTTGCTTTCGGTCGTCATTTTTTTTCTCGTCAAAGCTAAGTACCGTTTTTTGCAGTGATTCGATGGATTCATAAACTTTAAATCCTTCTCCACCCTTAAGATTGTGTTGTAGGTTTTCTATGGCTGCGTCAAGTTCTGGCGCTTGCTCTTTTGCCGCCACGCTTAAATTTAATATTGCTCTTTTAAGTAGGTCAACTTGTGTTTTTTGCTGCTTATTTGCTTGCTCATGCTCGTCAAGAAGATCGAGGTATTTCATTTTATAATCGGTAGTATTTGGCATACATTTATCGCTTTTAAAAGGTTGCGCGCCTGAAGTAAAGCTGTGTATTCTCATTGGTCATATCGCTTGACATCGAGCATATGCTCAGTTAATCAATCAATATATTTTATTCTTTTGCTCACGTAAAAATTTTTATGACGAAGATGAGAAGTTCATAAGATGAGTATAGGAGATTAAATTAAGTATGAAGGATGATGAGGGGCATATATGGTTGTTAACTGTATATGTTTTTCCAATAAAAAAACAAAGATAATGCCACTCTAC
>CAKZUG010000055.1 GCA_937920545.1 uncultured Saccharophagus sp. | reverse complement strand
GGTAATTGATCGATATTGAGTTCGTTTTCAATATCTTCTTGGATAGTTTGCTGATGATTAACCCGCTCTATCAGTGATTTTTCATCTTGGCTTTTGCGTTTATGTGCTTTTTTAGTTTTCGTGTAATCATATAAACGCTGCTGAATTGAAGTGAAATCGCTGGTAAACGTATCGTTATCTTTAGCTGCGCGGATAGGATTTAAATCGACATACGCCATACATGTTAATAATGCAGCTTCATCTAAAAGTGCTTGGCTTTTAAAACGCCCTTCCCAGAATCGACCGTGACAATTTCTTCTTTATTAACCATACGGGCGACGATTTCATTGACACCACACATAAACCAACCTAGCTCATATAAACGTGAACGCCATATATTTATACGTTTAAACACAGCCTCAATCTCAACTTTACTCATAGCCTCAGGGTTAGCAAGCCAACGATCAACCAACATATCGCCAGAATATAACTGCATCCAACGCTCGGCGACTTCGGCATACGACCAGCTTAAGGCACGCTCTTTATCGACATGAAGAACAACATGATAAGAAAAATCGGGCAAAATCGGGGACAGCCATATTTTTTTGTAAATGTATATTGGTCGAAATTATTGCAAATACTCTTAGATTAAAATACGCTTGCGAACTCCAATATTTTGGTTTTCAGTTTATTAAACATAACTAAATTCGGCGTATTTATTTTAAAAGTGTTAGAGCGGGTACTGATCACTGTGTCAAAAAATTATTATTCTGATAAAAAATAAAAACACACACCTAAAAATATTCTATTTAATAAAATAAATACCACCTAGCCACATCTCGGCATGGTTGTATTAACCAAACCTGTAAAGTGATTCACATTACAACCTAAACCTAATTCCGTAGGCTTAGTCTCACTGTGCTTCTCTAAATACCAACATTTACAAGTTTTTGTGACCAATTCATCATGATTAGGAAAATGACATATAACCTTTTCTGTGACTTTTTCAAACGGCACCACTAAGCCTATAGCAATAATAAAAATAACGCCTGTAGTGATTAACCCTAAAACCGTTGCGCCTAACCAACCTTTTATACCTTTCATGATGTTATGCTGCTTATACTCTCTGATAATACGTTTCGGTTAATATAATACTAAGAAACCTCTGATTAACCTCGCGGCATCTCTGACTCTCAGAAAGCTTTCCTGTTTAGCCTACTAAGAAAGAAGGAGTGAAATTCGGGGACATCCATAATTTTTTGAGAGTGAAATTCGGGGACATCCATAATTTTTTGATACAGCAAACCACCAACGGATGTAGCTTCCACAATGTTGGGGGCGCCAAGTATAACGAAATTCGAAAATTCGAGGACAGCCATATTTTTGTGGTTGAACTCCTTAAATTCTCTGGATTCCCGCGTATGCGGGAATGACGGCACAGGCTATAGGTGTGTTACTCCCCAAAACTCACTGACTGCCCTTTGAGCGAAGTCAGCGCAGACAGGCTCCCAGTGTTTGAGGATTTCCTGAAAACCCCGAGGGGCCTAGCCTAGAGCAGTCACTTACGTTGTTGTCTTTTTTGCTTAGAGCTACGGCCATTAGCGGCAAATGACGCCTAGCTAATAACCGCTCTAGGTCACGCAGAGACGCTACGAGGTTAATCAGAGGTTCCCTATAGCTAATTGCTCAGGATAAAGTCTTGTTAAATTATTTTATCAAAATCCATCGGTATCCTGTGTATCTGCCAGGCCTAGGTAGTATCTTTGAAAAGAATATCCTCTATTGGAAACGGAAAAATATCAGTATCACCGTGCTTTATTACATTATCTACAGCTTTTTTAAGGTACTGTCTAAATTCACTCATCTTTTTCCTATGTCTCGGCAAGTGCAACATATCCTTATTTGTTAGCAGTTTGTTGCTCCAATCTTTCGACCAGCCAAACCTTTATCATAGATTGACGAGTTACACCAATACGGCTTGCCTCTTTATCAAGAGAATCAATTACCTAAGATGGAAAATCAACATTGACTCTTTTCTGTGTTTGATTGGGACGGGATTTTGTTGATAAATCTAAATCATCAAGTATATCGTCTTCGTTAGCATCGAATTTTTGATCGAATTGTTCAGCTTTCATATATTGATACCTCCGCTTTACGTGAGCGCCTAACTGAAATAATTCTAATTGTGCCATCACGATGTGTAATAACAGCAGACCAGATTTTTTTAGCAATAGTTCCTATAACTAAATAGCCTTGTTCACCTTCGGATTTGGCTTTTACTTACTATTCGGCTCATACTCTTCGTCACAATATACATTTTGTCTTTCACAAACGGTATCTAAAAATACGTGCTTAACCAACGAACATGCCTGTAGCTGTAAAACTAATAATACCAATGACAATTTTAAAAAAAGAGACTTACTCATAATAATTATTCACCAAAAGACTAAAACCAATTACTAGACAGAAAATCCCTGCCTTACTCAGACGTCCAACCCGTCAACTTCATTAAATTTAAAAATTACTACCGCTACAATCTCGGTACCAAATACTCTATCAAATGTCACTAAATAATACCTCAAAAAAATTAGGGCTTACATATACTTTATATAAACATAATATTAAATCGCGAAATTCGGGCGCAAAATTCGGGGACAGCCATATTATTTGTGGTTGGACGCCTTAAACTCTCTGGATTCCCGCGTACGCGGGAATGACGGCAAAAATTATAGCTGTGTGAAAATTCGCGGAGAGCGAAACATTCATAAACTCGTGGGCACCCATAATTTTTTGATACAGCAAGCCATCAGCGAGTGCGGCTTCCGCAATATTAGGGCGCGCCGCGTATAACAATGCGCGAATATAATTAGGGTTATAGTAAGGAATATTTTTAAGTAAGGATAAATCAACCAAATTTTAGGCATAAAAAAACCCGCAATGAAGCAGGCTTTTTATGTACTGTGTAACAGCGATGTTTGGTGGAGCCTAGCGGGATCGAACCGCTGACCTCAACACTGCCAGTGTTGCGCTCTCCCAGCTGAGCTAAGGCCCCGTGTTTGTTATTGATAATAACAAAGGGTTGTTACGTCTGGTTGTTGCTGTAACAAGGCGCGCATTTTATGTAGCCACGCCTTGTGTGTCAAGGGTTTTTGTTGTTTAAGGCTAATTACATGCGAACTGTTCAATTAACAACCTGATAAACCCATATTGCTCGGTTTATTTGAGCAATATGTATTCAGGCTTAGCCGTTAGCTATTACAAGCCAACCCCAACAAACCATAACAAACTAACTATTACCAACCAGCACTTTTCACTGGCTAGCTTTTACCCACTCATGCCAACTCATTTTTACTCGCTAATGTTAAGCCGCTAATTTTTACTGGCTTCAGATGCCAGGCCAGCTTACAGCTAACATCTAGCATCTAAAACCTAGTAGCTAATACCTGGCAACTAGCACCTAAAACCCAGCAACTAACACCTAGCAGTGAGGCAAACCACGCTTATTCACCTTGGCTTAACTGCGCGTATTCTTTTTCGTAGCGTTTGAGTACTTTTTTACCTGCGCCGCCGAGTATCTCGACAGATTCGCGTAGGCGTGCGCGTGATACATCGCTGCCAAGTAATGCCATGGCATCCATCACCGAGAAGCTGGAGGTGGAACCCGATATGGCAATAAACAAGGGCGCGAGAAAATCTTTAAGCTTGATGTCTAGGCCGTCGGCTAGGGCTTTAAGCGCGGTAAAAATGCTGTCGCGCTCCCACTGTGGAATGGCCTCAAGTGACCATAACGCAAATTGTAAGATTTTCTTTTGGGTGTCGACATCTACTTTGTTCGCCTCAAAACTCTGGGGCGTAATATTAAGTTGGCTTGAGGCTAAAAAGCTAACTAGCGGTAAAAAATCACCAAAGGTTTCCATGCGGGGTTTCACAAAAGGCAATACCGCTAGCAGGTTGTTTTTGTTGAGCGCCCATTCACTTAAACGGGTGGCGATTTGCTCGTCGGTTAAGTCTTCGCGTAGCCACTGGCTGTTTAGCCATTTGAGTTTTTCAACATCAAATACCGGGCCGCCTAATGAGACTCGTTGGATGTCAAAATGCGTGAGCATGGCGTCAAGTGAGAACTTTTCGCTTTCGTCTGGCATCGACCAACCCATGCGGCCAAGGTAGTTAACAAGCGCCTCGGGCAAGTAGCCAGCTTTTTGGTAGTACATGATACTGGTGGGGTTTTTACGTTTGCTTAACTTGGTTTTATCGGGGTTACGCAATAACGGTAAATGGCAATAGGTGGGGGCTTCCCAACCAAAATATTGATACAACAAAATATGTTTGGGGGCCGAGTTGATCCACTCTTCGCCGCGTATAACATGGCTTATGGCCATAAGGTGATCATCCACCACATTGGCTAAATGGTAGGTGGGCATGCCATCTGATTTAAGCAGTATTTGGGCATCAACCATCGACCAATCGAGCGAGATAGTACCGCGCAGCATGTCTTGTACGTCGCAGGTGCCGTCTTTTTCAGGTACGTTCATGCGCACAACATAGGGCATATTGTTGGCTTCGCGCTCGGCTTGCTCGCTGGCAGGCAGGGCTAAATCACTGGGTTTAAGGGCGCTATTAATGCCCTGTTCTTTACGCTCTGCACGTAAAGTGTCTAGCTCTTCGCCTGTGCGGTAGCATTTAAAGGCGTGGCCATTATCCAAAAGTTGCTGTACATATTTACCGTAAATATCTTTGCGCTCGCTTTGACGGTATGGGCCGTAATCGCCGCCTACGTCGGGGCCTTCATCCCAATTTAAACCTAACCAGTTAAGCGAGTCTAGAATGGCTTTTTCTGACTCGGGTGTCGAGCGGCTTTGATCTGTGTCTTCTATACGCAATATAAATTTGCCGTTGTGTTTTTTTGCAAAACACAGGTTAAAAAGTGCGATATAGGCGGTACCAACATGCGGATCACCGGTGGGTGATGGCGCTACACGTGTACGAACTGTCATGAAGACCTCTTTATAAATAAGATTTAAATAAAATAACAATATATAAAATAAGAATATACAGAATAGAAATGTCGGCGCGATTATACGCACATGCGTCACGATAAGCACGCAATCAAACAACCCCGCACAACTCGCTGAAGCCGAGAATGTAAAGCATATGATAGGTGCATAAATAGCCGTATAAATAGCATAAGAAGGGCATAAATCAGATGTAACACAGGTACAAACCAAGTCTAAGATTGGTATAAGACAGGTATAAGACAAATGTAAAACAGGCAAGCTAAAAGTGCCTACAAGGCAAGCAACCACTATACAGCAGCACAAATACCCCAATTACAACGCAGCACCAATATGGCAAAATACGCGTAATGCATATTATTATGGCTATAACGGGTAAGCGCCGCAGCAAAAGTAGCGGCGAACACAGTACTAGTGGTGACGATAAACGCAGTGTTAAAAGCAGTAACAAACGCAGCAAAACCGCCAATTTTTACAGCGCATGCCTTACCCACCATGCTTATTCATTTTTTTACAACAAAGTTTTTACAACCATTTTTTTACAACAAGGTTTTTACAACAAGGTGACACCATGACAACCCTGCTTGATTACTTACACACTCGCCGCAGCGTAACAGCCAAAGCATTGGCAGAACCCGGGCCAGACAACACCCAGCTAGAGACGATTTTAACCATAGCGAGCCGCATACCCGATCATAAAAAACTCGCTCCTTTTAGGTTTTTGGTATTTGAAGGCGATGCCCGCGACCAATTTGGTACCGTATTAAGCCAAGCGTATGCAGCCGAAAACACCCATTTAGACAAAACCGAAAAAAGCTATCAAGCGGTGTTAGAGCATGAGCAAAACCGCTTTAACCGCGTACCCATGGTGGTGGCCGTTATTGCCTCGCCTATTGAGCACACAAGCGTACCCGAATGGGAGCAAACCTTAACCGCTGGCGCAGTGTGCATGAATATGCTGCACGGTATTCATGCGTTAGGTTTTAGCGGGCAATGGTTATCGGAATGGTATGCCTACAACAGCCAAGTGCATACAGCGCTTGAGTTAGCCGAGCATGAAAATATTGCAGGTTTTATGTATATAGGCACAAAAACCGCCAACCCCAAAGAGCGCGCACGGCCAGACGTTGCTGCATTAACGTGCTATTGGCAAGCTAAAAATAAAACATAGTGCAATGCTAATAGAAAGAAAGTGCAAGGCTAATACAAAGAAAGTGTAAGGCTAAAGCTTTAATCAAACTTAAAAAAGCACAAAGGGCAACATGTTAAACACGCCTAATAAACGTAAAAAAAGCAGTTAACACATCATGAAAAACGTAATAAAAAAAATCGTAAAAACAACAACAACAAAACCAATAAAAAAACCAATAAAAAAAGAACTGCCCGATTTTTATTACTTAACGCACTTTGATGATTTACTGCATTTTGTGCAGCAATCGTGTGCGCATTTGCTTAATGCGCATCAACAGGCCGCACTCACCTGTTACACCAACCTCGATAAAAATATGCGCTGTTTACTCGCGCGTATTTTTAGCCGTAAACCCTACGTGCTAGCAAAAAAAACCATACACTACAACGATGTTAACCACCCGCTAGACACCGCTAACATACTCATTAATAAAGTCTGTTTACGGCGCTTTACAGACCACGATATTACCGCAGCCCTCCCCCACTTAACCAAAGCCGATTTACTCTTATTGTATAAAACCGCTATATTGCCGCACAGTAGTACTCTGCATAACGACACTACGGGTAGCTGTGTTAATGCTTCTGTTAGTATTGGTCACACCACTATTAAAAGCAGTATGAGTAAACCTGATTTACAAGCCGCATTATTGCGCCTGCCCTTTTTGCATTGCCCTGAAATATCCAGTGATATAACGGATTTTTTAAATACCTTTTGGATAATCAATAACAGAGCCGATTTTTTTGAATACTATGAGTTTTTATATTTTGGTAAATTAAGCCACGATACCCGCTATCGTTTTCATCAGTTTTCGCTGCGCGATTTAGGCATTCGCCGCACACGTAAAAACGCCAATGTGATTAAACCGTCTTTTGCTCATATTAACGAGGCAAGTAGCGCCTACCAATACCACCTTACCCGCCAACATTGGCTGCACGTTTACACGGCCACTAGCCCACAAGAAACCATTATTGATGCGCTAAATATATTAACGGGGTTTGTTAAAAACAATATGCCCATAGGCTACAACGCCATTACCACACATAATAAAATTTGGCTTTACGCCTATAACTTGTTACGTAAAAACCACATTAAACACGCGGTTTATGCGCTACAACAATGTATTAACGACGACACCGCAACAGAAAAAGAATTACGCGAACGCTATAAATATGATGATAAAAACACCATTAAACAAGCATTATTAACGCTTATAAACGACAATAGCCAAAAAATATCGCCCACATTAAAACAGTTCGCAAGCGATTTTTTGACCATTAAATTTAATAATACAGTCAACACACAAACCCATACCAAAGCCAACATCAATGACAATAAAAAAGGCACGCTGCCCGCATCAGACATGTTAAAAAATGCGCAAACATTGTATTTAGACGAGCAACACAAAGGCCATGTTGAACGCGCAGTAAAAGCGGTATACACCGAAAAAGGCTACACCGTATACCGCACTGAAAACAGCGTATTTTTAAATTTATTTAGCTTGGTGTTTTGGGACGAGCTCACCCTAGCCAGCCAACATAATAATGAGTTTGATATTTTACCCCCAAGCCTAAAAAACAATACATTTTATACCGAAAACAAAACCGCTATCGATCAAAAACTCGCCCGCTTTACACGCTGCGATGAGCTGTATCATTATTGTGTTAAAGCCTCGGTTAAATATTATGGACAACCCAATGGGTTAATTAAATGGCGAGTCAATATGCTAGAGCCATTGCAAGCGTTAGTGTATTGCAGCGCACTTAGCAGCATCCAACAAATATTAAAAAACATGGCCAGTCATTTTAGTGAGTACAAAAGCGGCTACCCCGATTTACTCTTAGAAAAAGACAACCGCCTGACTTTTATTGAAGTAAAAGCACAGGGAGATAAACTCAGCCGCTCGCAGGTGGTGACTCACAATGCATTAAACCAAAACGGTTTTAACGTGAGCATCAAAAAAGTGGCGTGGCGAGTCAACCCCAAAACCGTGTATGCCGTTGTCGATGTCGAGACCACCGGCGGGCGCAGCCCGTTGCACCGCATAACTGAAATTGCCATTGTAAAAATACAAAACGGTAAAGAAATAAACCGTTGGAGTAGTTTGGTAAACCCTATGCGGCCCATTCCCGTAAACATTACACGTTTAACGGGCATTTCAAATGAGATGGTAAACAACGCACCTACGTTTAGCGCATTAAGCGAGGAAGTATTACAACAACTTAGCGGTTGTGTGTTTGTCGCCCACAATGTGAACTTTGATTACGGTTTTATACAGCGCGAATTTGAGCGCTTAGGCATGCGTTTTAAAGCATCAAAACTGTGTACAGTGGTGGAATCGCGCAAAGCGTTTGCAGGTTTAAAGTCGTATTCACTTAAAAATTTATGCGCCCACTTTGATATTGAATTAACGCAACACCACAGGGCTTTAGCCGATGCCAGCGCAACGGCCATATTACTTAGCTTGATTCAAGAAGAGAATGCTTGATGCACTTTAAGTTGACGTCAAGATAATGAAAAAAACCGCCAGTAGTCTTTATCTACTCGGCGGTTTTATACAACATGGTTCGCTATTTTTTCTGGTTATTATTTAGCGGCTCTGGTTATAGTGCGGCTCTTTTATTTTCGCATGCTTGCCTCTTCATTTTCACATGTTAATTTTAAATCAGCATAAATAAAAACATGTTAAACCGCCTCAGTAAGTGGCTCATGTGTTTCTGATGACTGCTCATTGTCGTCACTATCGGCTTTCACGGGGTGCTTGATCAAATAATCAAATGCCGACAATGAAGCTTTTGCGCCCTCGCCCATGGCGATAACAATTTGCTTGTATGGCACGGTGGTGACATCACCGCAGGCAAAAATGCCACTTTGTGATGTATTGCATTTTTCATCAATAATCACTTCACCAAACGCGCTAACATCCACTAACCCATTTAAAAATGCGCTGTTAGGTACTAAGCCAATTTGTACAAATACCCCTTCTAAACGTTGGTTATGCACTTCTTTTGTGGCTCTGTCTTGATAAGTTATGCCATTAACCTTACCGTTTTTGGCGGTAATTTCTTGCGTGGCCACATTGCTTAACAAGGTAATATTTTTACGTTTTTTGGCTTGCTCCACTAAAATTTTATCGGCTTTAAAGGTATCGGCAAATTCAAATACCGTTACGTTATTCACAATGCCGGCTAAATCAATAGCGGCTTCTATACCTGAGTTACCGCCGCCAATCACCGCGACATCTTTGCCTTTAAAAAAGGGACCATCGCAGTGGGGGCAATAGGCTACACCGTTACCTTTGTTTTCTTTTTCGCCAGGAATCCCCAACTCTCGCCATTTCGCGCCTGTCGCAATAATAACGCTACGCGTACGTATTTTTTCACCAGATGACAACGTAATATGTTTAATATCACCTTGCTCAATACTTTTAACGGTTAAAAACTCTTTCATCGTAATGTCGTAATCTTGCATATGCTTTTGCATTGCGCCCGTTAACTCGGGGCCTGTGGTTTTGGGTACAGAAATTAAATTTTCTATACCCATGGTGTCTTTTACTTGGCCGCCAATTCTATCGGCTATAAGTGTCACATTTAAACCTTTACGTGCACTGTAAATGGCTGCGCCAATACCCGCTGGGCCACCCCCAATGACAGTTACATCTTGTAACTCGCCTTCCACCTGCATCACGTCCTCTGGCGGATATAATGCCAGTAACTTTTGGACCAATTCAGCAATCTCAACTTTACCGTTAGCAAACACTTCACCATTCAAATATACGCTGGGTACACCTTGAATATCACGCTCTTTGATAACGTCGGGATATAAACCGCCATCGATCATTTGCGTAGTAATATTTGGATTAAGCACAGAAAATTGATTCAGTGCTTGCACAACATCTGGGCAATTATGACAACTTAAGCTAATAAACACTTCAAAGTGCAGTAGCGATGTTATTCCACTTATCGATTTTTTAATATGCTCATCTAATTTTATCTCGGTGCCAGAGCTGTGTAAAACTGCCAACACGAGTGAGTTAAATTCATGCCCTGCAGGAATGCCCGAAAATATAATGCCGTTAGGTCTCTCGTTAACTTCTAAATAAAAACTCATAGGATCGCTCAATAAACCTTGTGCGTCTAGCTTGGGCACTCTTTCGACAAGGTGTAGGTTGTCGCTCGCCGTCACAAAGGTCGTTAAAAAATTTAACAGCTCACCTTTTTTTGGGTGCTCACCAGGTTGCATCACCAGTGTTACATCATTTTTCATATTTTTTGTATAGCTGCGTAAAGCATTAATTAAATTTTGATCTAACATGGTGATGCTCCGATTCGTTTTTGATGATTCAGTTAATAATAAATATTAAAGGTTAAATTTTTCCGACTAAATCGAGTGACGGTGCAAGTGTTTCTTCACCTTCTTTCCATTTAGCAGGGCATACTTCACCTGGGTGAGCAGCTACATACTGCGCGGCTTTAATTTTACGTAGTAGGTCTTCTGCGTCGCGGCCAATACCTTCTGCGGTGACTTCCATAGCCTGAATCACGCCATTTGGGTCAATAATAAAGGTGGCTCTATCGGCTAAGCCCTGCTCTTCACGCATCACGTTAAAGTTGCGAGTAATGGCCCCTGTTGGGTCACCGATCATGGTGTATTTAATTTTGTTAATGGTGTCTGACGCGTCGTGCCATGCTTTGTGCGTAAAGTGCGTATCGGTTGATACTGAGTAAACTTCTACATTACGCTTTTGTAATTCTTCGTAATGGTCGGCTACATCGCCAAGCTCGGTTGGGCAAACAAAGGTAAAGTCAGCGGGATAAAAGAAAAAGACTGACCATTTACCTTCTAGGTCGGTATTCGATACATCAATAAATTCGCCATCTTTAAAAGCCGATGCGTTAAAAGGTTTAATGTGTGTATTAACTAAAGACATGTGTCTCTCCAATAATGTGTAAGTGAATAAATATGTAAGTAAATGTGTGTTGTTGCTCAGTGGGGTTTATAGTATGGAAATATATAGATTCGGTAAATTTGATTAAATAGAAGTTATAATTCAAAATATTAGAATCATTAAATGGGAAGACCTATGGGGAAACACCATGATTTCAACCAAACAAATTACCTATGCTTTGGCCGTTGGCGAGCTACGCCACTTTAAGCAAGCGGCCAACCAATGCGCTGTATCGCAGTCGGCATTAAGTACGGCCATTAGTGAACTAGAAAAAGCATTGGGCTTTGCGGTATTTGAGCGCGATAATAAAAAAGTTCTGATTACGCCATTAGGGGATGATTTCTTAGCCCGTGCGCGTAATATTGCTAATGAGCTAGACAACATTAATAAGCTAGGCAGTAAAAGCGATTTACCCTTAAGTATTCCACTTCGTATTGGCGTCATTCCTACCATCGCCCCCTACTTTTTGCCTTTATTATTTGCGGGAATTGAGCAAAATTATCCACATTTTTCGATGCAAGCCGTTGAGGACCAATCACATGTTTTGGTTGACGCAGTAAAGAAAGGTAAATTAGATACGGCTATTCTGGCCTTGCCTTACGATTGCGAGGGCTTGCTTACTTTGCCTTTTTGGGATGAGAACTTTTACTGGGTGAGCCATAAAGACGAGCAAAATGCATCTAAAAAGCAAGTGAGTGCGCAGGATATTACCCAAAGTAATTTGATGTTATTAAAAGATGGGCATTGCTTAAAAGACCACGCCCTTGCCGCCTGCAGCCTGCAAGGCAATCTAGAGCACCGCTTAAGCGCAACCAGTTTACACACGCTAGTCCAAATGGCGGCGGGTAAAAACGGTACGACACTGGTGCCATATATGGCATTAGAACAGCTTGTACATAATAACAAAAATCTGATAGCAGCCGAATTAAGCGAGCCTGGGCCTCACCGATCTTTGGCTTTTATTGTGCGGCCTAACTTTCCTTATTTTGACGACATACAAACACTGAAAGGCCTGTCGTTTAAAGTACTTGATGCAAACTGATGTAAGTATTGGTAAATAATACTTACATCAGTTTGCTAAGGGCGTTTTTAATCACCCGTGTGATGAAAAATAAAGCGCCCATCAGTACAATGTTATTTATAGCAGCGTAGAATTACGGTTTTCTACCTCTAACCACTTCAAAGCTATCATAACGGATCGTTCCAGTCTCTTTCACACCACCTTTACTGGTATTGATTGAACCAAGAAAAGTATGAATTAATAGCTTTTGTATTTTAGCGTCATTGGGTGCGGCCAGAGTCGTGCCGTCATAAAATTTAAAGCCCGTTTTTCTTGCGACTTCTTTGCCGTCTACAAACAATATAGCAACTGCATCGCTTTTGTTGCCACGGCTGTTTAATTTCACATACAGCGCGATGTTATACCACTTGTCTGTCTTTAGCGTTTTAGACGATTTAATAATGGCTCCGCAATCACCATTAGACTTAGATTGATCATAAATATACAACTGCGGCTTATGATCACGAATACCGACACGCGCACTCCAACCTTTGTTGGTAATATTTTTACAGCCAGTAATATGATTTTTAGGGCCTAAACCAAAAAATTTACCCCCTATATTTGTCTTGTAATTTTTATCTAAATTAATTTTATATTTTAAAGTGGCTTCCACTGCACGAGTAAAATTTGCACTTGAAACATTCTTAGGATATGAGCCGTTCTTTCCACCATGATTGTATATTTTGTAGTCAACCTTGAGTTTTTTTGTGCTTTTCACCCAGCTCATATTGGCTTGCTTCCAAGCGCTTGGAGGAGAATTAGAAAAGTCTTCTTTGTATAGTGACGCTGATTGCGCCATAAAAGACAAGAAAAAAGCGAGAATGGAGACAATCGCAACCGTTATTTTTATACTACTCATTATGTAAACCCTTTATATAGCCATTTTTATTAAATTGCATAAACACTGCTATGCATACCGACTTATTCCAATTAAGAATAAATCTTTGCGCATTATGACTTAAATAATATATACATATAAAGTATTAATCATATTAAACGCTAAATTAATATCGAATAGTTACATACAGCCGCTCAAAAAACATAAAAAACCAACAAAATGAATAAAGTTTGACCTGGTCCACACATTACAATATAGCTATACGACTAAATTTAAAACGACGGGAATAAAAAAGAGGCACGCGAGGAAAAACGACAAAATAAGACAAAAGTATTAAACAAAAAAAGCCCTTCTCACTCAAAATCAAGAAGGGCTTCATAATACTATTACACTTGCCAAACCGTTAAGTGTTTATTGTACGGCATGCAATGCTTGCGTGACATCCGCCATAATATCATCAATATTTTCAATACCTACGGAGATACGCACTAAGTCAGCACTGACTCCTGCGGCTTTTAACTCCTCGTCATTGAGTTGCCTGTGTGTGGTCGATGCAGGGTGGCATGCCAATGATTTAGCGTCACCAATATTGACTAGGCGTAAAATCATTTTGAGTGCATCGATAAATTGCCCTCCAGCCTCTTTACCGCCCTTGACACCAAAACTCAGGATACCCGACGCCTTGCCACCCGTAATTTTTTGACACGTTTTGTAATATGGACTGTTTGGCATCGCTGCATAATTTACCCACTCAACTTTTGGATGAGCGACTAAAAAGGCGGCGAGTTTTTCGGCGTTTTCACAGTGGCGCTCCATGCGCAAACCTAATGTTTCTAGGCCCTGCATAATCTGAAATGCATTAAGCGGAGAGATAGCTGCGCCCGTGTTACGCAGCGGTACAACACGACAACGGCCAATAAACGCTGCAGCGCCCAATGCCTCGGTGTAAACCACACCGTGATATGACGGGTCTGGCTCATTCAACATGGGAAAGCGCGCTTTATTAGTGACCCAATCAAACTTACCTGAATCAATAATGACACCGCCAATCGATGTGCCGTGCCCGCCAATATATTTTGTTAACGAGTGGATGACTACATCTGCACCCAACTCAAATGGACGACATAAAAATGGGGTGGCAACCGTATTATCAACAATTAAAGGTACGCCATATTTATGGGCGATAGTGGCTAAGCGCTCAATGTCAACAATATTACCAGCGGGGTTACCAATTGATTCACAAAAAACCGCGCGAGTTTTATCATCAATCGCTCGCTCAAAGGCATCGTAATCGTCGTGTGAACACATTTTCACTTCAATACCTCGGCGCGGTAGTGAATGGGCAAACAAATTGTAAGTGCCGCCATAAAGCTGACTTGTACTAACAATATTGGAGCCAACATCACACAAACACTCCACGGCATAAGTAATAGCCGCCATACCCGAAGCCACAGCCAGAGAAGCTATACCGCCCTCCATGGCAGCCATACGCTGCTCAAGTACGTCGGTTGTGGGGTTCATGATACGAGTATAAATATTACCCGGTACTTTAAGATCAAATAAATCAGCACCATGCTGGGTATCATCAAACGTGAAAGACGTCGTTTGGTAAATCGGCACAGCGGCGGCCTTTGTGGTTGCTTCTGAGGTATAACCGTGGTGAAGCGCAATGGACTCTAATTTCATGCTTGGTTCTCTTATTGGGCTATAGCGAGGGCTATAGCGAGGGCTACAAGTGAATGGATAACTAAATGAATAACTGCGTCAGTCAAGTATGGAAAAGAAGAATAACAACATTTATTTAAATTTTCGAGGCGGTTCTCAAAAAGCAGCCATACCAATGAAGAAGCGCAGAATATCTGCGCCTAAGTTTCATTATTCAACGGTAATTACAGCGTTGCGTTAAGGTATGGCTCTAGGTAAGTTTTATCTTCACCTATATGCTTGCATGCATCACGTACGCTATCAAACGCCCGTGCCTCAAGCGTGATACGTTCTTTGGTGAATATTTTTTGCTGCTTGTTATCAAGCTCTTTCCATTTATCTAGGTAAGGAATATGCGCTGTTTTATCAGCAAGCTCAAAAAAACAGGTATGAAAATCGCGCTCTTGTTGATTCAACGGGAATGTTCTCGCTAAACCACTAATGCGAATACTGGCTTCTGTTAGCGTCACTTGATCTTCTAGTACTGCGTTCGCGAGTATTTTAATACTTTTATGCGCATAGGCTCGGCGCTCTAACAAGGCACTGTGCTGCTCTTGACGTTTTTCTTGCTCGGCTTTATTTTTTTGACGTAACAGCCATTGCAAACGAGCCGCAATCGCCGCCAAAACCACAATAATTAACACCGCGCCTGTCACCCAAAAAACCATAATATACCTTTTAAATAGTAAAATTTATGAATAATACTACGTTTTCACGCATAACAACGCTTAAACAAAGGTTAAATAATCTATAAATAGTGGCAAAACAGCTAGGAGGTGAGGACAAAAAAGGTGGGCGCTCATATAACAACAGCCAGGCCATATACAGATAAACACATCAAACAGTACACTTATGCGTATAGAAAAGGCAAAATAACCACCTAGTAGGCCCAAAAATAACTGCGGGAGACACACTCGCAAGACGTTAATTACACAGAGGAAAATATCATGCATTATATTGATGAGCAGGTTTCAGTTTCAGGTCAAATTGATATTGATGATATCAGTACATTGAAAGCAGATAATGTGACACTGATTATTTGCAACCGCCCCGATCATGAGTCACAGGGCCAGCCCTTATTTAGCGATATAGCTAAAGCCGCACAATCACAAAGCATCGCTTGCGAAAATATCCCTTTTTCAGGTGGTGATATGAGCGAAGCACAAGTAGCCGAGTTTGCTGAGTTACTCAAAAAACACAAACGAGTACACGCGTATTGCCGATCGGGTAACCGTTCATCGGTTATTTGGGAGCGCGCCAAAAGCCTGTAAAAAATAATACTTTTATGGATACAGGCCCTGTCTATCAAGGCTTGTATCCCATAAAAATCCATACTTATACTTTTAATGCGTGCGAAATGACCTTACCGCCTTGTACCCTTAAGTTCATATAATCTGATGTTGCCCCTGCAGCAACACCCAATGTTTTAGTCACGGACTCCAAACTTTTATCAATGGTAATATCACCGCCAGAAGTCAGCGCACCACTAGCAGAATCGAACGTGCCTGCACCAATTTTACCCGGTAACGACTCATCAATACCGCCACAAATACCACCGTTAACCTTTGACCCAGTAATCATCATAACGTGGTGATTACCATTATGTTGCCTACCAGGCGAACCTTGCTTATGTAACGTACGGCCAAATACATTGATGTTTGCTACGGTTAGGCGATCTTGAAGGTTGAGGGCTTTCGCTTGCTGCCAGATATACGAAACAGACTCTAAACCGCTAGCTAGCTCAGATGCTTCATCATCGTAAACATCTGTCTCTTTGTGATTATCGCCCCCAAAAGCTAAATCAATCGATGCCACAGGCGTTAGCCCCATCATAAAGCATAATAATGCTGCATCAATAGGCATATTACTGTTATTGGGAAGGTCTTTGAGTGCCTGTATAACATTGGCATCAAGAGACTGAAGCTGAGTTGATGAGAGCGCAAACTGGTCGAGCCAATCTTTTTGACGTTGTGATGCACCCTGCCCTTTTAATAAATCATACATACTATCCAACTCACGCTGTCGCAAAGCCTCTAGCTCAGCCCCACCCTGTGGCGAGCCAAGTAATGATTGCAAAATAGACGGCGATAATTTAGGTAAAGGTTGACCTTGATAACCATAACCGCTTCCACCCAACCGAATAGGCTGAGGCTGAACATAATTATATTGTTGCGCCAATCCAGCAGCCACAATGGAGGGCATATGATCAGACATCGATGTTTCGCCATTAGGACCAGTTGAGCTGCCCACAAGGCTCAAAACTTTACTCATTTGAGAGTGGATATTTTGATACGTTCTATGGTGAACAAAGGTCGAACGGTTTAAAATATCCGATGACAGCGACGCCCAAGGTCTTGCAGCTCTTACCGTTGTAGAACCTACAGTAACGGGCTCGGCCACCATAGAAGGATGCGGGCAATGAAAGATCACGTCTGAATTGCCCTCATACGAGCCTGGCGCATTGACGTTAATAGGATCGCCCGTTGCGTTCATGTACATCAGCATAAAACGAGATAACCCATTTGCTTCATCACGCGCCAATTGGCTATCACTTGGTATAACGCTTTGCGCTAATGCCGTGACGGGTAACCCCGAGACAAGTGCACGCAAATACAATGACGGCTTAGCGCCCAAACCAAGCAGCGCAGCATTACGTAACCATTTTCTTCTTGAATGATTCATTGTGGCTCCTTAAATATCGTTTGAGGCAAAAATGGGTGAACTACACGCTAAAATGAACGCCGACTTGAACGCTTCATTATCACTGCTTATTTCTTTCGCATCTTGAATATGCTTTTTAAACAAAGATAACAGGGGTGTATAACGCTCATCCGCTGTCGATACACCCATAAGGTGACCCACTAAAAATGTGCTGTACGTATCAGTGTTATTAATTGGTAAAGTATTAAATTTTAAGCGAGTAGTGGCAACGCGTGAGCAAAATTCATTGAGTGATGCAGTGTAAAATGCGCTTGCACCTGTTGGCTGTACGGGTTTATCTGACCCTCGTGGCCACGATTCATCGGGGATACCACCACTGACATCAGAAGGGCTCTCTTTAAAAATACGGCGGTGTCTATCATCACAAGCGTCATAGTTATAATCAGTCACCCCTTGTATGTCACGGCGGTATTTAACTAACCTGTATGTTAGCGCTTGGCAAAAATGAGGCTTTCTGCTGATAGAAATAACACCGTTATTATCGGCATTATCTTCATCAATCAAATGTGCGGTGAACAATGGTGAGCTAAAAAAGCGCTGAAAGAGATACCGTAAACGGTAATTATTAGCGATAACATCATCGACGATGGATATAAACTCAGGATCACTTTCTACACAGGCCTTCGAGTTAGCAAAAAAGCACAGTTTTTGTACCCAGCCGCTGGCAATAAGCGGGTGTGTAGCCAGGGTATTGGCAAAACCCTGTAAACCCGGCTCTACACCTACATGCCCTTTAAAACTAAAGCCTGTTGGTAGCTCATCATTAAATAATTTGAGCGGTTTACCACTGAAATTATTAAACTTAGCTTCAAAATAATTACGCATAGGGTCTAAGTGCTGATGACAAGAAAAACAACTTGTGCCTGGTGCCGCATGCTCTTCACTTATCCCGCCGTCATTAAGTGGAATAGTGGTATCGCTGTCTTCAAAAGCGGAACCTGTTGCTGCAATCATTGTTTGATTGACTGTTACTCTAAACTGGTTATCAACGTTGGTACGCCATGTTTCAATAAAAGAGGGAGACGTAAAAAACCCACCACGCGGCGCCCGTAAAGCAAGGCGTGTTTTACCGCGCAATGTAGGGATATCATAAAATGGCGTCTCATTTGGACCCTTTGATTCTCTAAACTCCACCCAACGCCAATCAGTAAAATCAGAAGGCTTAAACAATGCATGCTCTGGGTTATCAGCGATATGAGATAAAAATAACGCAGCAGGCCATGTAATGGTTGGATTAACACCAGAGTATTCCGCTTGTGGCTCAGGTGTCGATGGACCAAAACGAAGCGTCTTAGTTGTAGGGATACAAATATCTCGGTTGGCAATTTGTGTTGCCTGATCGATGCTAGTATCACAGTTTTTACTGCGTATTGTTAAGCGCGGAATCTCATATGTTTCAGACGCTAAAAAGAAGCTCAGTGTCGCTGTTGTGACATACCAACGCTGAGTATTAAATATTTGGTTAAATGGCTGATCTGCCTCAAGGTACTGATAAAACGTATTGACCACATAATCATTTAAATTATTAAAAACAGGATCTTGAATATATCTAAACTCACCTAGCTGGTCTTTCCCCGATATTTGAGGCGTAATATCATTAACGTTCATTTTTCCCTGAGAGAAAATCTGATCGAAAAATGAACGCATTTTATTATTAAAGGGTTTTTCACCATTAGCATCAACCTGATCAATCCAGTCTCCAACCAAATCAAACATACGGTCTGGATTATTTTGCAAATCGAGCAGTTCATCACGTGTTAGCACGTCACCAGTAAGCACCGTTTTGGCTTTTCTGGCATAAACATTAATAGGGATAGCATCACGAGCTAACGTAGATACTTCTGGCTCCAAAGTCGCATTAAAATAATAAGCACCAGCCTGAATTGCACAGTTACCTATACATGCACCTGGGTTACCTAACGGCATGGTATGAATTGTTTGCACAATGGTGTTAAGTGCTGAACCCAACTGTGCATTACGCCCAGGCTGGTTAGTATTATGGCAAGCCAAGCATTGCGTATCAAAAATTTGCTTACCTTGCTCAAAGTCAGCAATAGCCCCTGCAACAGATACGCTGGCGGCAGTTTCACCAGGAGGAATAAGTACCTCGCAACGCGCATTTTGTAATGTATTTGTGCTAAATACATTTGCGTTACAATTAATCGCGCTCCTAGCATTTAGCTCGCGCCAATTGTTATTTGCGCCAAACCTGACGGTAAGCGTGCCGTCAAAAGTACAAACACCGCCGTCATTAACGCACTGCACCCATTCTTGATTGACTCCACCAGATGAGCTAGAAGAACTACTGGATGACGAGCTAGAATTACTGCTATTTGAAGTGCTAGATGAGCCCGTACCAGATGAGGAACTAGAGCTGTTACTTGATGATGAGCTAGAATTATTAGTAGGTATGTTATCAACAGGGCCCACTGGCCCCACAACACCTGCACCACCGCCATTACCTTGATTTGAAGGTGCCACCACATTGCCATCGCTCGCGCCGCCGCAGGCGGTCAATAATACAAGCGCTAGTACGTAGATATTTTTACTTAAAAAGCCTGCTAATCTATTCATTTTTATTGCCGCATTTAAGTTTATAATTATTTATAACCACAAATAAATGTGGCATCACATGATTATAATACAAACAATAAAGATGAATTTCGCGCTAATAAAGCACGTTATTCTAAGATAATCTTTTAAAGTACGCAGTAAATAGATTCACCGTCTAAACAGTAAATAAGCATCACAAAACACAATAAAAATGTAGCAAAATTCACATTACCCATTAAGAGATTTAACGCTATTATCACTTAAGGCTTACCATCAGCCACTCTTTCTGATGCACAATAGCGGTGCTGTCAGCCTCATATCGACAAATCAATAACACCATTATTCTAGGGTCGCTACATCAGAGGCATTCATTGCCTATTAGAAGCCTTAAGTAGAACCACCTATTTACACCTGACACGCATAGATGATGTCACGCGACACTATAAACATCTAACATTGCCGCCATATCATCGGCTATTGCTTCGAGCTGGGTAGAAGGTACGCTCCTTTCACTAAATGCACGCA
>CAKZUG010000054.1 GCA_937920545.1 uncultured Saccharophagus sp. | reverse complement strand
CAATATGGGTGTCTTTTTTTATCGATGTTTGAATTAATATACTCTCAAATGAAGGGATGATATCTATAAAAAAAGGGCGGCCGTTGTGCGTTGTTTTAGTGAGTGCGTTAGCCAAAGAGTGAATCATGTTAAGTGTTTTTTGGTGGTGTTTTTTTTCTAAAAAGTTATGAGATACGCATGTGTTTATAGTTTTTGTTTCGCTCATACTGTAAATAAGCCATGTTGTTCTTTGTACCTGTTCAAGATAAAAACCGTCGAGGTATATTTTTTTTGATGTGGGCGGTATGTTCATTATAAAAGCGCTTTTATTTTTTTGACGGCAACGAGTGCGCTGGGGTTGTCGCCATGTACGCATAGTGTGTGTGCGGTAATAGGGAGTGTTTGGCCTGTATGGGTAATAACATATTGATGTTCTATTAGGTTTTTAGATTGTGCTGTGATGGCGTGAATATCGCTTAGTACCGCGCCTTTTTCTGTGCGTGTTTGCAGTAGGCCATCATCGGTGTAGCGTCTATCTGAAAAGGCTTCGAGCTGGAGTGTGACATGGTGTTTTTTTGCGTTGTTAAGCAGTGTTTGGTTAATGAGCGCTTCGTTGCTTGTGGCTTGTAGTACCAGCGGTAGTGTGGGGTAGTGTTGCTGCATGAGTGTCAAAATCTGTGTTTGGATGGCGTGATGTTTCATGGCGTCATTATAGAGTGCGCCGTGTGGTTTTATATGTGTGAGGGTAGCCCCTAAATGTTGGCATAGTCTGTTTAGATGGTGTATTTGCTCTAATAGGCTTTGGGCTAATTGTTCAGGGGGGTAGAGACGACTTTTACGTCCAAAGTTAGCTTTATCGGGGTAGCTTGGGTGTGCGCCTATCGCTACATTGTGTATGAGCGCTTGTTCAATGGCATAGCACATACTGTTATTGTCGCCTGCGTGGCCACCACAAGCAATATTAGCCATATCGATGTAAGGCATAATATGTTTATCCGCTTGGGTATCGCCTTCACCTAAGTCACAATTTAATGTTATAGGGTGTAATGCCGTTGTTTGTATCATATTGGGCCTACGTTTTTTGAGCGCTTGGGTGTGCTTGATGCATATTGAAAAGCAAGAAGGGTGCCTCAGTTTTAGAACGAAAAGCGTATTATGGTTGAATTAGTCGGGCTTTTAAATGTCTATATCTTTCTGGTTTTCTGTGGCACTGCTGGGAGTGTGGTTATGCAATATAGTAAGTGGATCGTTTTGGGTGTATTGAGTGTATTTGTTTTATCGTGTGGCGGCGGCGGTGTGAGTACTGACAACCCCGACAGTTCTGGTGGTGTGGGTACTGTTAACGAGACGCCGAGTACGCCATCTCAAGGTGGGGTGCCCACATTCGTGACGGGCGAGTCATTTCCGCTTATTCGTTTGCCGCTGTATATCTGGCCGGTTGTTTCACCTGAAGTACCAGCAGTATCGTCTCGGTTAACAGATCAAGATATTACCGAGTATGTTCGCAGGGCCAATATTGTTTGGGAGCCTGCCAATATTACGTTTTTTGTACAAGAGATTAACCCCATTACGTTGAATGAGGAAAATGCACAAAGCTTTGCTGATTTTTTACGAACTACGCCGCCTGGTGAAAGAGGCTTTGATCGTGGCGTGGAGGTCTTGTTTAACACGGGGCAGTATACGGGGGGGGTTGGCCGCCTTAATGTGGTACTGATGCCTGATTTTGGTGATGCGCCGGGCGTGGCTATTTTTAGGCATAGTTTAATTATGGTGTCGGAGTTTGGCTTACAAAACGGTATACCTAATCATAATATTTTGGCGCACGAGCTTGCACACGCTTTACGTCTTGCGCATGTTAATTTGCCGCAGGAGGTCTGTAATATTATGGTGGCGGGCAGTTGTTTGTCGTCTACTTTACAAAATACTGAAGATAGTTTGTTAATTAAAAAGTTTAACCAATGTCAAATTGATATTGCGCGTAATGTGTTTGGTGAGGGTTTTGCACCTAGCCTCGATATAAGTAGTGAGCAATGTTTAAGTAGTGAAAATATTTTATAAAAAACCTGTTCTTTTTTGAGGTGCGCTTGGGTACCTCCGATTAACCTCGTAGCGTCTCTGCGTGACCTAGAACGGTGAATGGCTAGGCGTCTTTTTTGCTAATGGCCGTAGCCCTTAGCAAAAATGCCCCATAACCCTTATCAAAATGATAACAACGCAAGTGACTGCTCTGGACTGCGTCCTTTGGGGTTTTCAGAAAGCGCTCAAGTACTACTCTCAAGCACTAGGGGGTCTGTCTGCGTTGACGTCGCTCGGTGGGCAGCCAGCCCGCCTTTCTCAGCTGCTTAAACAGGAAAGCTTTCTGAAAGTCAGAGATGCCGCGAGGTTAATCAGAGGTTCCCTAGTCTGGTGAATGCGTATGATAAGGACGGTTAATCTTCCAGCAAAAAAGTCACCGGGCCGTCATTGGTCAGGCTAACTTGCATGTCTGCGCCAAATTTCCCTGTCTCTACCTTAAGCCCACTTTGTTTTGTTTGTGTAACAAAGGCTTCGTATAACGTTTTGGCTGTATCAGGGTGAGATGCGCTAGAAAAACTGGGCCGTAGCCCTTTTTTAGTATTGGCGGCTAAGGTGAACTGCGAGACAATGAGAATATCACCATTGGCTTGTTGCACATTGTGATTCATTTTATCGTTTTCATCGCTAAAAAAACGGTAGTGTAAAAGCTTTTTTACCATGGGTGCGATATGCTCTAACGTATCATTTTTTTCAAAACCTACAAAAACAAGCACTCCTGGGTTAATGTTGCCAATCACTTTTTTGTTAACGGCTACTTGAGCGTTTAATACACGTTGCAGTAATAATTTCATATAAAAAAAGGCCGGGGTCGGCCTTGGTCTGAGTGAATAAGATGTGCGCTAGTTTAAATCGATAATTTGGTTTTGTATTGTGTTTTTCTTAATAAATAAAAACCCTTTCGCCTTGCGGGTATCAACAGGTACTTCAAGTGTTGAGCGAGGCTGGATGATATATCTGTTTTTTTCTGTTTGAGCTTGGTGCGCGCCTGAAAACTCAGCTGTAACATGACTTACCTCTGGTTGAATATAGCGTATCCCAATCGCCTCCTCTTTGAGCAGCGAGTCAGCATTGTTATGAGTAATCACTTTTATTTGTAACCAGTTACTATTGAAGTCTGCTTTTATGGTGGATTTAATCGCAATGTTTTGGGGGTCGTGTATGATTTCACCGTATACATTGAGTTGTGGGTGTTCTGATAAAGTATCGCTGTCTTGCGATAGCACCACAACAACGAGCTCGTATTCCCCTTCTGCATTAGGTAAAAACATCTCCACAACATGCGTTTGATTTAGGAGTGTATTGTGGTTTTCATCAAAGAAATAAATTAAGTCGATCTCGGCGTTATTATCGGCGAGCGGCTGAATACTAAAACCAAAATCAACAGGGAAGTTTTGTAATAATGCGTCTTCTTTTTCAGCATAATCAAAATACATGGCATTAGTATACGTATGTATTTCTGTTGGTACTTTACCCCAGTTGGTGAGTTTTATTTTTGTTTTTTCTTCGTCAACAATATTGACGTTAGACGCTGGCTCCGTAAATGCCATGTAGCCAATGTTGAGCGTGTCGATGTCATCCGTTAGCGTCAGCCAGCCATCTGAGGCTAGCAGTAAATTTTGGTTAACGTCGTCTGTTAATTTTTCAGGGTCTGACACTAATGTGACGGTAATATCTTTTTCGCTGTTAGGGGGGATGTGTATGGTCTTTGGGTGACGAATGCTGATGCCCGCATTATGGCTACGTGGAGTGTGTTTAATATCAAAATGACGGCGTTCATCGCTTAAATTTTTGATGGTGACGGTGCGTGTTAAGGCTGTTTTTGTTGTAGGGTTAAATGCGCCAAAGCTTATTCCTGCCGGTGAGGCAAGTGCTTGAGTCGTCATGGCTTTATTGGCTTGTATACGCCCAACACCTTGTTGATCTAGCGCATAAAAAGGGGCGTTAGGCGTGTTAAATATACGGGATGGCGTGGTGGTGTTTTGTAGTATTGCTTTTATGTCTGCAGGTTGTAGATGGGGGGTTTGTTCCAGCATAGTTGCTGCCACACCTGCCACAAACGGAGCGGCAAATGATGTGCCTGAATCACGATAGGGGCTGTCACCGGCTTCAATATCTTCGCCTGGGGCCATTAAGTCTGGTTTAAAGCCTAAATTGCCGCTTGCTGGGCCACGTGAGCTAAATTCAGAGACTTTGTAATCATCGTAAATGTTTAACATGACATTCTTTGCATCAAATGTGATGGTGATATTTTCTTTTTGGTGCTTTTTTAGCAGTTGATCGCCAAAGAACTGCGCCATTTGAAAACTGGGTATGTCGCTGAAAGTAAAGCCAAAAAAATCGTTTGTTTTTCTAATATGTATACTGGCCACTGCACCCGCTGTAGCGGCTATATCACCTTGATTATTACGCCTATCTGGGCATTGTTGAAATGTGAAAACAACCACTTTCCCTCTAACATCATTGGCCAGTGGTGCGCATGTATCCATAGGCTCAGCCAAAACTATTTCTGCTGTAAAGGGGGTGGCGATGTTACGTCCCGTTCTGTCTAACGATTGCACGGGGTAAAGCTGTGAGCCTTCGCTGCTGTTGACGTTTAAGTGTACGGCTGATGCGTTAAAGATCTCGCTGTCTTGTTCGGGGAGCGTGTGTGAACCAACGGATATAACGGACGCTTCGACACTGGCCGAGCCATTGATAAACGGCGTGTCGCCAGCATTACCTGCCGATGCGACAACCACAACGCCGAGATCTGTCGCGTTTTTTGCAGCCATGGCGTCCACATTATCATGCTGTGAAAAGTTGGAGCTAATTGAAAAATTAATAATGTCGGCTCTATCATCAATACTGCCATCTTGATTTGGGTCAAGGGCAAACTCAAATGCTTCGGCAATATATTCTGTGTTATTGCTACCTTCACTGAACACTTTGATCGCGATGATCTTCGCATCAGGTGCAATGCCTGCTGCTAGAGGGTTGCTGGTGGCTTGGCCTGCAGCAACGGCGGCCACTAATGTTTCGTGACTAAAGTTAGCTGAGTAGGGGTCGTTATCAGGTATTGCAGGCTGCTCTCCTGGTTGATAATTTTCACCTACAAAATCAATACCTGCGATCACTTTATCGGTTGGGAACGAGCCTTTTTCAATTTTTGTTGGGTCATTAATAATGTTGTCTATGTCATCAACGGCATAGTCGCCGCCAAAAGTCTCTAGTTGATAGTTGATTCCTGTACCAATAATCGCAATTGTTTTCCCTTTGCCAGTAAAACCTAATGACGGTCTTTTATGGGTATTCAGCGTATCGTTATGGATGGCTTCAGTACTGGAGCTGTTGCGTTTTACAACGGGTACGGAGGTGATTTTTTTCACCAAGGGATGATTGCGGATAGACGCTAATGCATGCTCAGGAACGTGGCATTTGACTCCATTGGTCGAGACAATAAGTGATTTGATATCTGTGACGTTGAGCGTTTTTAAAAATATGGAAAATATTTTGTGCTGTTTTTTAATTTTTTTTGCGTACTTTTTTTGCTCTTTTTTGCTGGGCATCGACCCGTACATTTTACGGTGTTGCACTGAAAATTCAGATATTGATTGCGATTTTAAAGCAATGAAAATATTTTTTGTATATGGCTTTTCTGACTGTGTCGAGCTCTGAGATGATAACGTATAATCAATATTAATGGCCAAAGCCGGCATGGCGTGGAGTATCAATATGGCATAGGGTAAACGGAGGAACTTAATTACTTTCATGTTGTCGCACTCACAATGTAAACCGTGAGCATACAGAAAATTATTCACCGATTTATGCTCGTTACACAATAGTGTGATTCAACGCATAGAATATGCGTTTAGCGTCATGTGGATGTGACAGACGTTGCTCGTGGGCTGTTGGCGGTATGGAGAGCGTTTTATTAAAAATAAATACGTTGTCTAGAGATGATACGTTGTCTAGAAATGATGCATTGTTTAGCGGTGAATACTATTTAGACGTTATACATTGTTTAGACGTTATACATTGTTTAGATATGCAGTCAGTCACATTCGTCTAGTTCAGCGCTATTTGGGCGGGTTGGTGTGGGTGAGTATTGGATATTCAAATACCCCGCGTAATGGGGCATTTGAATATGTTTTATTAGTCTTGTGCTATTTTTACGCGAATTTTACTTTTGGCTAATTGTGTTTCGTGTAGGTTTTTAAGCGCTGTATGGGCTTGTGTTTCGTCTGGCATTTCAACAAAGGCAAAGCCTTTTGATTTACCTGTGTCTTTATCTAATACTAAATCACAAGCATCGACGGTGCCATATTCTGCAAATAGTGTGTTGATTTCGTCTTCTGTTGTGGTGCGTGCAAGGTTGCGTACAAGCAGTTTCATATTAAGCCTTAATAGATGGAAAATGGTTAAAGTGGATAAGGGGTAAGCGGGGCAGGTTGAGTTAGCGTGTGCGCTAATGTTTATGTGAGCTGCCAAAACGTATTAACACTATTCAGTGTGGATGCTCTTGCATACGTTTTGGCAGATTATACCTTACATGGTGCGTTATGTGACTTTATCGGTTGAGTCTCCCGATAAAATTTTTGCTGCGTCATCTGTGACCCTAATTAACGCATCGATAATGCCGGGTTCTGCACTCGAGTGGCCTGCATCGCGAATAATATGCAGTTGTGCGTTATTGAATGCATTAACCAGTGTGTGTGCGTTTTCAAGGGGGCAGACCATATCATAGCGGCCATGCACAATACTGCAGGGTATATCTTTTATTTTATCAATATTGTCGAGTATTTGGTTGGGTTCTATAAAGCCATTATGTAAAAAATAGTGGGTTTCTATTATGGCCATGGCTTGGGCTAAGTGCGGCCCCATTAAACGGTCAACCACATTGGCGTTGGGCCGTAGTGTGGCGCAGCGGGCTTCCCATAAAGACCACGCTTTGGCTGCTCCCATTTTGGCTAACTCGTTTTCACCCATTAGGAGTGTATGGTATTGCTTAACAATGCTACCAGGTTGGGCTTTTGCGACGGGGTGGATAAAATCTTGCCAGTAGTCGGGGAAGATGGCGTTAGCGCCTTCTTTGTATAACCAGTTGATGTCTTTGTCTCGGCATAAAAAGACGCCGCGTAACATCAGATAGTTAACATGTGCTGGGTAGGCTTGTGCGTATAGCAATGCAAGTGTTGCACCCCAAGAGCCTCCAAATAGCGCCCATGTCTCTATGTTTAATAAGATGCGTATGGCTTCTATATCGTTAATTAAATCGTGTGTGGTGTTGCTGCTGATATTCGCGTGCGGTGTTGAACGGCCTGCTCCGCGTTGATCAAAAATAATAATGCGGTATACAGCTGGATCAAAAAAACAGCGATCAGAAGGCCCGCATCCTGCGCCTGGCCCACCATGAAGGAATAGCACTGGATGGCCGTTCGGGTTGCCCGATTCATCAATATACAGAGTGTGTACATCATCTACTTTCAGCGTGTGTCGTTGGAACGGTTTGATGGGGGGGTATTGTTGACGCATAAAATTCCTTAATATCAAAAGTAAACAATCGGCTAGATGCTTTGATTGAGTCTAGCAGATTGTGGTTTTTACGTTTGGATATGCCTTGAGCGCGTTGCTATTTTTTTACCGTAATGGTGATTTTGTCGGAGGTGACCATGGGCGCATGCGGGATATGTATATGATTGCCCAGTATAAGCTGTAACGTATGTGTGCCTGGCTCAAGATCGAGTGTGGTTTGGGTTTGGCCGCCGCCAAAATGTTTCACCTCTGCGCCCATTGGTATGCCTGGCTTGGGTAGCTCACCATTTACAATCAGGTGGTGGTGGCCCGTATTGGCTCGGTCTACTCCAGCTGGGGCAACGCCCATGTTTTCAAGGCCAAATTTCACGGTAACGTCTGTGCCGACTATGTCACCATGTTGCGGTGAAATAATATACAGCTTGGCTCCCTCTGGCGCTTTTGATATGGGTAAGCCTGTTGCAAAGGCCTGAACGCTAGCGGCTAAGCCAAGTGCTGCAAATAACAGTGTACGTTTTTTCATAATATTACCTTATGTGTTAATAATGTGTGTATTACTACTGGATCACTAAAAATAGTACCTTGTGTAAGGCTGCCTTTTAAAGTAAAAGCTTTATTTAGCTTATAGGCAGAAGTTCGAGCACGGTTTATTCGTGACGTGTTAATAATAATGTGTGTTGGAATACATATGGGTTTATTCGAGGTGTTTCAACATACATTAAGAGTGTTGAAGTACGCTCTTTGCCCACTCTACTTTTATGTTACGTAATCATAGTGTGTATGAGTCTCAATGCTAATAAGTGGTTCATTTATTAGTATGGGTTTTTAACAACGCTGCTACTCGATTTTTTAGCACGGGCAGTCTTTCTTGCTCAAACCATGCGTTCCTCTTTAGCCAAATATTATTGAGTGGGCTAGGGTGCGGTAATGGGAAAATGGCTTTGCCGAAGCTGTCTCCTTCGCGGACGGTTTGTGTTAATGTTTTTGGTCTATTAGCGGTGTGATATTTTATAGCATACTGGCCGATGACTAATATAAGCTGAATGTGTGGCATTGAGGCTAAGCTTTTGGCGCGCCATGTTTGTGCGCAGATGGGTTTGGGTGGGAGATCCCCTGTTTTTGCTTTACCCGGGTAGCAAAACCCCATGGGTAAAATAGCAAAGTTTTTAGGGTTATAAAATGCCTGTTTATCCACACCAAGCCATGCGCGTAAACGCTCTCCGCTTGGGTCATCGAAAGGGATACTCGATGCGTGTGCTTTACGCCCCGGTGCTTGGCTGGCAATCAGGATTTTTGCGTCTGGGTGTATTTGTAGTATGGGGTTGACGCCTGCAGTTAGGGTATCCTCGCAGAGTACGCAGTCACGTATTGTATTTTGCAGTTCTATAGCGTTTATTTTTTCGGACATTTAGGAGCCTTAGTATGGTCAATAAAAACATAACAGCGCAGTCGTGCCCTTGGTGTCAAGGTAATGCTGTCTACGAGGCGTATCATGATAACGAGTGGGGCGTCCCCGATTATAATAGCCGTCGTTTATTTGAAAAGTTATTATTAGACGGCGCGCAGGCTGGATTATCATGGATTACGATTTTAAATAAGCGCGATGGTTATCGTACGGTGTTTGATGCATTCGACCCCTTTATTATGGCAGCTTACTCTGATGAGCAGCTAGAGCAAAAACTATTAGATACACGCATTGTACGTAATCGCCTTAAGGTGTTTAGCGCACGCAAAAATGCGCAGGCATTTTTACGTATTGAAAAAGAACAAAGCTTCAGTGATTTTTTATGGGGTTTTGTTGGGGATAAACCCATACAAAATACGTTTATATCTATGGACGATGTGCCTACGCAAACAGAGGTGTCGCAGAAAATGAGTAAAGCCCTTAAAAAAGCGGGCTTTAGCTTTGTTGGCCCCACTATTGTATATGCCTTTATGCAGGCAGTGGGTATGGTAAACGACCATTTAGTGACATGTCCGCGCCATAGCGAAGTCACGGGGCTGAGTGTTTAACCTGTTTACTATGTGGTTTGCAGGCACCCTCATTTTACTCTCAGGTAAGTTGTTTGACGGTGTGAGTAAGAGGCGTACCCAAAGAAATATCATGCGCGATGGCGGTGTTTAAGATATGGGTGGTAATGTTTTGGCGTGTACTCACGACACTGTATGGATCTTTGGTGAAATAAATAACACCCCATGTAACAGCGTGATCGCCTGTTTCTAATAGTTTTAATTCGGGTGCGGTGTCGTGCTCGAAAGTTGTATCGTCTTGCTTTGCTTGATCAAAAGCGTTATTTATCATGTTTAAAATATTTTTTTGCGTTACATCATAGCCAATGTTAAATGTTAAGCATTCGCGCAGCCCTTTTAACGATGTGAAGCGTGAGTAGTTATGAATAACTTTATCTCGTAGTTGGGCATTACGTACCATGATGCGGTGTTTATTTTTTAAATTAAGTATTTCAGTATGAAATAGTTGCGTTTTAATGACGCGGCCAATAAATTCATTTTCTACTTCTATAACATCCCCTTCTTCAAAATTTGCACTGTTTAAAAAAATTAGCCCGCTGATCACATCGGGTGCCCAAGCGGCTTGCGTTAGGGCAAACATTAATCCAATAATTCCTAATATGCCACCTGCTTCTAGGAGAGAATCAAACCCGAGTATTTTAATAATAGATATCAGTGTAATTACGGTGATAAAAACCGTCATTATTAAACTGAGTAAGCGTGTTTGATAAGTAGCGATGGTGGTTTTTTCATCGGCAATGGTGCGCTCTTTTCCATATTTTTTATGAATAAAATACTGGCAAAGATAATTAGATAGGTAGGCTAAATATAAAATAACAAACGGCATAATTATTTTAAATGTATTTCCTCCTGATGCTATGAGCGGTTCATGAATGCGGTTGAAATAATATATAAGAGAGGTGGTGAATAGGGCTGCTCTAAATAAGGCAATACGAAAATGCCGTTTATTATCGCTTAAGCTTGCGGGCAGTATAATCTTTAAAAGAGGTTTGGCAAAAATGATTAACAATACCAAAGCGGCTGCAATGGCTAAATCAATATAAGAGAAGAGCGTGAAGTAGTGGGCCATAAATATAAAGTCCAGTCAGCGACCAAGAAAAGAAAAAGGGTGGGCGTGTTCCTAATGTGTACATTGTTGAGTGACATGTTGTATTAAAGTGTCATGGTTAAGCCTGGGGTATGCTTGAGTCAGTTGCCGGTAGATGGGTGTTAATCCCATACCCAGCGAATAGGCTCGCCAAAGTCATCTAAAATAGCACGCTTTTTGGGGCGTCTATGTACTTTTGCGGTAGCGTTTCTTTTTTTGCGGGCCTCTAAATCCTGCACTAAACCGTTTAGTGGCGTGCGGGTTTCTCTTGGTGTAAACACGGTGCCTTTGGCAAAAAGGTTGCGGTTATCGGTAACGCCGCTCTCTCCACGTTCAACTTGCTCAACACCGCCGCCTTTTGATAAAAACCGTGCAACTTGAGCGTCTAATTCTGCTCTTACTTCGGCTTTTGTTTTAGTGGGCTTGATCATACAGAAACTCTTTTAAATCGCGTTGGCGTTGTGCGTTAACACTCATACATACATTAACTGACTGTGCTTTTTATATTTTAGCAAGCGACTCAACAAAACTCAGTCTCTTCCATGGCGTAGCTGTACGGGGTACTGATGTGTTAATACGGTAAATGTGATGGTATCTGATGATAAATAATGAGCGAGGTAAATGTTTTGCTCATACCCCATCCTTTGGCCGTGAATTACTTAGCCGTCATTGATCGCTGACGGGCATTAATAGGGTGCTGTTATCCCTTAGCGATATAATTGCTGGCTCTAGACCGTTAACATACAGCATTTTATACTCACCTGGGCATCTCAATCTTAATTTTTACCATTTAACTTATATCGCTCTACCTTATGAATACAGCTTTTTCAGTACTGGCATAAAACCCTGATTATACGCTTATCGAGAAAAAAAGCCGCTTTATTGCCTTACTATTACAGGTTGATGACCCCAAACAGGTAAAAAAATTGATCGCTGAGTGTAAGGAACGATATCCAAACGCGAATCATTATTGTTGGGCCTATATTGTCGGTGATGTTCATCAGCCCGTATTTTTAGCGAGTAGTGATGATGGTGAACCAGCAGGTTCGGCTGGCAAGCCTATTGCGAATATATGGGTACACAAAGAGCTAGGGAGCCGTTGATTAACCTCGTCGCGTCTCTGCGTGACCTAGAGCGGTTAATGGCTAGGCGTCTTTTGCAGCTAATGGCCGTAGCCCTTAGCAAAAATGACCCGTAGCCCTTATCAAAATGATAACAACGCAAGAGACTGCTCTAGGCCGCGCCCTTTGGGGCTTTCAGAAAGCGCTCAAGTACTACTCTCAAGTACTGGGGAGCCTGTCTGCGTTGACTTCGCTCGGTGGGCAACCAGCCTGCCTTTCTCAGCCGCCTAAACAGGAAAACTGTCTGAAAGCCAGAGATGCCGCGAGGTTAATCAGAGGTTCCCTAGGGAATTGTTTAGCCGTTGTTGTGCGATATTTTGGTGGTGTGAAGTTGGGGGTGGTACGTGCGTATGGTCAGTCGGTTTCTCGTGCGGCGTTAACGGCCAAGACAATACTTGTGGAGCCTAAATGTAGCGCTATTATTGATGTGCCCTTTGAGCGCGAGGCACAATGCCGACATATTTTGCATCAATATGGGGCTGACGTGGTAGCGGTAAGTTACAGCCATCATGTTGAGCTAATCATACATTCCAACATGAATGAAACGTCTGATCTCGCCCATGCACTCGCCAATGCGACTCACGGTAAAGCTGCGGTTAGGTGGATGTAGCGTGTTACGCTTAAAGCTACATACGCCGTACACCACGTACACTGTATAACCTCAAGTTAAGCCAGCAAGCGGTTAACCTGTATAGGCTTACACCTACACCTACACCTACACCTAAATATAAGGTTACGTATTAAAGAGTATCCCCGCAGAGGGGTAAGCGGGGCTGGGTTAACTGTTTAGCACTGTTACATTATTTTGTTTAAATCCAAGCGTTTTAGCAATGTCTTTGGCTTGATCAATATTCTTCACTTCAACTTTCTCACCGGATGCATTTGTGAGCGTGTATCGATCGTTACCTGCGGTTTCTGGTGCTACAGTTTGAACGTTGTAAAACCCTTTTTTATCATCAGAGGGTTTTATTTCACATTTACTAAGGTGACCGGTTCGAACTAAATTAAAAGCCATTTTTACGCTGTGCATGGAGTATCCTCTGTTTTGAAATAGAGCCATTTAAGGTTATATTATTTACATAGTAGTCAAGTTTGAATGTGTATACTTTTTATTTTTTCTGTGTGTGATTGATGCCAATGCAGGCTAATTTTGAATGATAAAAATATCACTCATCTCTTTAATGCAGAATGAATAAATAAGCGCTAAGAAAACAGATGCTAAAGTAATAAATGTTTTTTTAAATGACACAATTCACCGTTTTAAATATAACGCCCATCATTTTTTTTATTTTTATTTAAAACGTGATGGGCGTGGTTTTATATGAAAATGCCTCTTGTTTAAAATAATAAAGAACATTTTTAAATCGGTATAAAATAACGGCGTGCTGTTGAATGACCTTTTCAATATTGTTTAATACTACAATGTATCAACAATACACAAAGGAAGAATACCCCTGGGTATGAGGCCGTGGGAGGCAGGAGGCCGACGCAGAGCGTATAGGGACATATTTACAGCATGCCCCATACGCAGGGGGGCTTTTCAACTGTTCCAGTAGTATATCTATTTAATCGCTCGGCAAACTTTAGGTGTGGTGGGGTATAGTCGGTACTTATACGTATTGAGCCGGCCTTCTTTGTTGTTGGGTAAGCGTGATGTCGATAAATGAGCCTTGTATTTCCCTGCTTTTTTCTACTTATAGCCACTGACTATAAGCGCTGGACATAGCCACTTAAGTTTCAGATTAGTAGGTTCTTTGTGATGTTACATGCCTGTTTAATCGCTCAAGAGGCTGCATTATAAGTTATACCTCCGCCCAAAGAAGTACGTCACATTAATGATCTGTGTTTGCGTTGAAATGTTAACTATTCGATGTTTTATATGTTCAATTATGATGTTTGAGCATTAACTCTCTACTATTAAAAAAAACATTAATTTGGCGCATGTATCTATTGCTGCAAAATAACTGAGGCACACACAATGACAATGTACAATATTGGTAAAGGCGGTATCACTATAGTAGCAGGCTTTATACTGGCGGCGTGTGGTGGCTCTAGTACCGACGATTCAATTAATACGGCCACTGGTGACCGTGAAGCAACACCGATTATACAGGCGCCAGCGCCAGAGGGTCAGTTTAATATTACGGCTTCTATGCCGATCAATAATTCGAATACTATGTCTACCAGCGACAATATTATTGTGACTTTTGAAGAACCTGTTTTTAAAACCACCGTTAATAACAACACGGTGCAGCTGGTGTCAGCTAACCGTTTAATTGCATCTAATTTACAGTATAGCGAAGGCAGCACTCAGTTAACGGTGGACCCTCAACGTGATTTAATGTCAAACACGCAATACGAATTACGATTTAGTGACGAATTAATGTCGGTAGATGGCGATAAGCTAGCTCAGGGGAATATTCGTTTTACCACTGCAGGCGACATGGGAAGCACGCCGACAACGGTTGCGCAAGGTTGCATGACATCTGAAGATGTTGAGATGCTTAAGCAAATTAATGCTGCGCGTGCGCAAGCTCGCAACTGTGGGAACCAGCGTTTTCCTGCGGTTGCGCCTATAAGCTTTAATTGCCAATTAAAAGAGGCTGCCGAGCGTCATTCTTTGGATATGGCTAGAACAGGAAACTTTAACCACACAGGTACCGATGGGTCAGACTTTGGTCGACGTATTGAAGATACCGGGTACCGTTATAGTACTGGTGGAGAGAACATCGCTTGGGGTCAGACTAGTGTGACACAAGTCATGAATGGCTGGATTGAGAGCCCCGGCCACTGCTCCAATATTATGGGTTCAAGATACGCAGAAGTAGGTACTTCTATGGAGCCAAATCAATCTGGTCGATTGTATTGGACGCAAAATTTTGCAAGCCCACGCTAAATCAAGCATATGCAGTAACAACCTTATAACAGGGAATGTGAAGGCGGCGGTATAATCGTGGTTATGGCGTCAAGTAAAAGGGCTGGTCCAGCCCTTTTACTATAATGGCATCAGGCTTGTTTGGCTTGCATTGGGCGCAACGCCAATCATTTCGTCGTGGGGCGCGGCCATAATAAGATTAAAACTGCCTTTATCGATACCTTCCATTTTTTCGCGCATTTTCTCAAGGCTATTTGTCACAAGTGGCTCGCCATTCTCTGTAATTCTTACTGTGTAGTTTTGTTTTTGTAGGCTGACAATATAGATGTCGCCCTCAAGAGCCTCGACAACAATGTCGATAGGAACAAGTATTTTATTCAGTGCATTTAATTCGATATTCTGCATCATTATCTTCACCTTTTTATTTGGTTGTTTTTAATTTTTTTGTTTATTATTAGCTTGCTACGCATGGATTGTTTTGGTGGTTTATTTTGATTGCTGTTTATTTTAGAGCAGTTTTCTTCAAATTGATTCAATTTTACTGTAATAATAGCAGAATTTACCTGAGCGATCTGAACATTGTATGTGAGTGATAAGAAAAAAACAGAGGGTGACATCGCTCGATTTTTATCTGTTGTTTTCTGTTTTTTTACCGCAAATACTTTTTAAAGAATTTATATTGCCAGTCGCGCATGGCTAGTACCATGGTAACGCCAGAGCGTTTGTCTATTGTTGTGATTTTATCTTTCTGGATGATCGTATTAAAATCATGCGCCAGTTTCTCCATTTTTTTTTGTAATTCTGCATTCGCTTCTTGAGAGAATAAGCCATTTAATACTAATAATTTTTCACTTTTATCTTCAAAGCGTGTTGTAAAAAATTCTCTCTCGATATGTTTTAAAAAAAACTGCTGAATAGGTCCGTTAGGCTGCCAGTGAAAATTAGGTGCAGTTAACAGTTTGATGCGGTTGCCTGGGAGTAACTCTATAATTTTTAAGCGATCAAGGTGAGCTAATTTTTGTATGCATGCATTGTGTGAAAGTTGGTATTGCTCGGTTAGGTGATTAAATGAATAACCGTTGATTACGCTCACTGTTGTTATTAATAGTGTTATATCGCTGGCTATATCGCGCTCTTGTTTTAGTGTGAGCTGTTGTAGTAGCGGTTGGTCAGCCTCCATGAGCGCAATGAGTTCTGCTAGTTGTAAGCCAATAAATTCACATGCGGTTTCAAGCCGCTGTAATGTAAAATTATTATTTGCAAACAAACGTTTAATCGACGCCTCACTTAAACCTAAAGCGGGGGCTAAATCGCTGTAGGTTTTGCCGTGGGCGCGTAGTTGTTTTTTGAGTGTGTTAATAAGTTGTTGGGTTTGTGCCATCTGCTGTACCTTCGTGTCATATTTTAAGTGTGCTCAAATAAAAGTGACGCTTTATGCCGTGCCCGAGCACCCAAGTAGGTGCCAATGGTGCTTTTAATTAAGAGAGCGTTCACTAAACTTATATTACTCATCCTAAAAGCGCCTACATGAATGAGTTTCAATTCAATGGCGTCTATGCACTGCTCTTTTTATAAATGGATTTCGGAATAAAGGTATCACATATTAATACTATTAGGTGTTCTTTGTGCGACTTTTTATATATTGGTTACGCTATTCAGTACTGGCTGCTATTCTTCTCGCATACAAACAATACTGTGTTATTTCTAGGAGGCATTGATGCCATCATTACTCAAAACACCCTTAACGTTTGCTTTTCTTTTGGCGGTATTTTTAAATGCTTTTATTGACTTGGGGCATAAAATTGTTATTCAAAATACGGTTTTTAAAATGCATGAGGGTGCCGAGCAGCTCATTTTAACGGCCTTAGTGAACAGTCTCATTTTACTGCCCTTTATTCTGTTATTTAGGCCTGCTGGTGCAGTCTCAGATCAGTTTCCAAAGCATCGTGTGATGCAGTTAAGCGCTTGGGCTGGGCTATTACTCACCCTGTGTATTACGGTTTGTTATGCATTGGGGTGGTTTTGGATGGCGTTTTTTATGACGTTTCTACTGGCGGTGCAATCCACGTTTTATTCTCCAGCTAAGTTTGCATACCTGCGTGGTTTTTTTGGTAAAGAGCATTTAGCAAAGGCAAATGGTGACGTGGCAGCCATTTCAATTATGGCTATTTTAAGCGGGACGTTTGTTTTTTCATTTTTTTTTGAGATGTTTTTTCCAGTCGTTGCCAGTAGTAAAAGTGTGGTTATCGCGCAGTTGCTTCCCTTAGGTGTTTTATTAAATGTATGTGCGGCGTGTGAGGTGGCATTGGTTTATCGCTTACCCAATGTTGATGAGGTTTTAGCTAAAGGTAATGCGCCTTTAATAAACGATACTGTCGTTCAACCCGTTCCCAGCGTGCGTACTAGCCTTGCCCCTATTTTTAAGAACTCGACCATAACGTTGTCTATTTTGGGCTTGGCCATGTTTTGGTCTGCAGGGCAAGTTATGCTGGCTGCTTTTCCTAGTTTTGCAAAGGAGGTCACGGGTGAAAAAAGTGCGCTAATGGTACAGCTTGTTATTGCTGCATCGGGTTTAGGTCTTGCTCTGGGCTCATTTGTAGCGAGTCGTGCATCTAAAAATTACATAGAAACTGGGCTTGTCCCTATTGGTGCTATGGGTGTGGCAGTGGGTTTACTTATACTGCCCCATTTAGAAAGTATGTTTTTAATGGGTGTGTCATTTTTTGTGGTTGGCTTTATGGGCGGTATCTTTATTGTACCGCTGAATGCCTTAATACAATTCCATGCGAGTGAGCACAATGTAGGTAAAGTATTGGCAGGCAGTAATTTAATTCAAAATATAGCCATGCTCGGTTTTTTAATACTCACTGTAACGTTTGCAAGCTTGGGTATAAGCAGTAAACATTTACTGATTTTAACAGCCGTATTTGCATCGCTTGTCGGTATATATACCGTGTATGCCTTGCCGCAGAGCCTTGTGCGTATTGTGCTATCTATAATTATGGCTCAGCGCTACCGCTTGAATGTGCAGGGTATGAAAAATATCCCTAATACCGATGGTGTACTGCTTTTAGGTAATCATATTAGTTGGATTGATTGGGCAATAGTGCAGTTAAGTTGCCCACGGAAAGTTAAGTTTGTTATGTTAAAAAGCATTTATGAACGCTGGTATTTAAATTGGTTTTTTAAACTGTTTGGGTGTATTCCCATATCGCAAAGTAGCGGTAGTCGATCATCATTAAAAACCGTTGCGGCATTATTAGATGAAGGACATGTTGTGTGTTTATTCCCTGAAGGAGGGATTAGCCGAACAGGTCAGCTTGGCGAGTTTAAAGCGGGGTTTGAGTACATTGGCACCTTGGCAGAAAAAAATTATGTCGTTATCCCTTTTTACTTACGCGGTTTATGGGAGAGCCAATGGTCGCGTTCAAATAATGGTTTTAAACAAGCCAATAAAGGGATGTGGAAGCGCGATGTGATAATGGCATTTGGTGACCCTAAAGCCAAATGTATTAACGCCGGCGCGTTAAAACAATGCGTATTTGATTTGTCGGTTAGCTCGTGGCAGTCATACGCTACAGCACTACCTTGTTTGGCCCAGGGGTGGGTTAGCCGGTGTAAGCAGCGGGGTAACCAGTTAGCTATTAGCGATACCACCACTGGGGCAAAACTGTCAAATACCACTGCTTTAGCTGTCGCTGCCGCGTTTGCAGCACGCATTAAGCATATTAGCCCAGAACAAAATATGGGCATTTTATTACCCACCAGTGCGGGTGCGGTATTAACGAATATGGCGTCGCTTCTATGTGGCAAAACAGTGGTTAATTTAAACTTTAGTAGCAGTGCCGCTGCATTAGCATCGGCGGTTAAGCAAGCGAATATTCAAACTATCTATACTTCGCGCTTATTTTTGACGAAACTAAAAACAAAAAATATTGATTTTGATGAGGTGCTTGCCGATGTCAATGTTGTATTACTTGAGGATATGCGCGCCGAAATAAGCAAAACTGAATTTTTAGCTCGTTGGTTAAGTGTGCGCTTACTACCTACATGGTTATTGCGGTATTTAATGTGTCAATCATCAGATACTCAGCAGTGCGCTGCAATTTTATTTTCAAGCGGTAGCGAAGGCGAGCCAAAAGGCGTTCGCTTAAGCCACCAAAATATTATGGCAAATGTAAAGCAAGTCGCTGCAGTACTGAATATGCGTGATAACGATACTGTTATGGCGTCACTGCCGTTATTTCATGCGTTTGGTTTAACCGTGACACAGTTTTTACCGCTGATTGAAGGTATGCCCATGGTATGTCACCCCGACCCAACCGATGCATTGGGCTTGAGTAAGGCGGTGGCTAAGCACAACGCGACAATTTTATTTGGTACATCGACTTTTTTACGCTTATTTTGCCGTAATAAAAAAATTCAACCTATGATGCTAGAGAGCTTACGCCTTGTAATTGCTGGTGCTGAGCGCCTTAAACCTGAGGTGCGTGATGCCTTTGTGAGCAAGTTTGGGAAACCAATATTTGAAGGTTATGGCGCTACCGAAACCACGCCTGTGGCGAGTGTTAATATTCCTGACGCACTGGATTTAACGACATGGCAACTGCAACATGGTAACCGCGAGGGTACAGTAGGTTTACCGTTGCCCGGTACCCGTTTTCGTATTGTTGACCCCGATACGTTCGAGCCTTTGCCAACAGGTGAAGACGGTATGATTTTAATTGGTGGCGTACAGGTCATGTTAGGGTATTTAAATAACGCAGAAAAAACGCAAGAGGTGATAAAGAACATCAATGATCAGCGTTGGTATGTTACTGGTGATAAGGGCCGTATGGATGAAGATGGGTTTTTAACCATTGTTGATCGGTATTCACGCTTTGCAAAAATTGGCGGTGAGATGATTAGCTTAAGTGCTGTGGAGCGCGCCGTTATTGATAGTATGAGTCACGTATGGCCCGATCTTGATGTGGTTGCAGTGAATGTGCCCGACGATAAGAAGGGAGAGCGAATTGTTATTTTAAGCGATGTCGATATTAATATAAGCGAGTTAAAGCAGGCGTTGCTAGCGTGTAAAGTGAACCCATTAATGTTACCCGCTAAATGGACCGTCGTGGATGCACTGCCTAAATTGGGAACCGGTAAAACAGATTTTAGTTTGGCTAAAATTTTAGCGAATAACCACTAAACTTATCGATACCTACTTACTTTTTTTTACGTATAAAAAAAGCATATATAATTATTATATATGCTTTTTTGTTATGGGTATGAGCGGTTTTTAGTTTTCGAGTAAGCTGTTCATCCCACCACTAAAATCGTCTATATTAGGTAACGCTTCGCTCATTTTTTTCAAATTCACCGGTGGGTTGTTAATCAACTCTTCAGGTAGCGATTTAATAATATCGTCACTGCTGGGTTTATCGTCATGCATGTTTACAATATGTTTTGCCAGATATATAACAGCGGCAATAGCCGAGTTAGGCGTGGCTTCTTTTGGGGTATTTTGAAACGCGAGGCCAATATTAATATCATCAGGAAATTTCCAGCGCTTGGCTAGCTCGGCTCCAACAGCGGCATGGTTGTAACCAAAAACATCGTGCTCGGCGACTAAGCGATCTATGCCTTCACTGGCTTTCTCGTTAACGGTGTTAGCCTTTTCTGGCTCAGATGAGTACATAAGTAGCTGCCCTATCGAATGAATCAGACCCGCTGTAAATGCGGTATTTTCATCGACACTGCTTTCGAATTTACATAGCCACTTGGCGCAACCCGCAACTTTAAACGCATACCCCCAATAAAGTTTTTGCTGGAGTGCTGCAGGCATTTCTAGTGAATCGACCATGCCGCTGGCAAGTACCAGTGTTCGCACTGCGGGAAAACCCATAATAATAGCGGCATCTTGCACAGATGAAACCTGTTTAGGCAAGCCGTGGTGAGCCGAATTGGCAACACGTAATAACTTGGTTGTTAAAACGGGTTCTTGTGCAATTTTATTGGATATAGCATCCATATCGGCATTAGGGTCATCAAAACTTTGTATGAGCTCTTGAATGATTTTAGGGATACTAGGTAAACGTGTTGCATTGCTAAATAAATTGTCGAAACTCATAAATACTTCTCCTCTTATTTAGTAAGAATAGATGCATAAATATCAGTTAGCTACATTATTTAATCGTAGCAGTATGTGTTTTTGTTATATCAATACTGGTTATATTTCATTTTTTTATTGCAAGAGTGTTGAGTCTTGTGGAAAAAGCAGTGCGTTACGGTGTTGAGTGGGTAAAGAGCCTATGGAAGAGTCCTTAGATTGTAAATTTTCTAATAGTTGAAGATTATTTTGTAAAGTTGTTTTGCTATCGCCATGATACGAGCGTGTTAGTGTGTTATTTTTTTCGTAAGTCTTTGTATTTGTTGTTTTTTTTATTTTTGGTAAGAATATTGCTGTATTCATGTTACTAAGACGATAGTCATCACAGTTTTCACTATTTGATTTACATACTAAATAATATTCATTGAGGAGTACAATATGAGTGATTCAGCCGTGTTAAAAAGTACCGCGACAGAAAGCGAATTACATAATGGCGTGGACCGCGACGATCGCCAAGAATTATCACAACACTTATCAGCGGCGCTGTCAGATACTTACATTTTATATGTAAAGACCCAAGCCTTTCACTGGAATATTGTTGGCCCCATGTTCTACAGTGTACATAAATTAACTGAAGAGCAATACGAAGATATGGCAAAAGCAATCGATACTCTTGCCGAGCGCATTCGGGCGTTAGGTTTTGTCGCGCCAGGTAGTTCTAAGCAGTTTAGTGAAATGTCATCTATTGAAGAAGAAACTGGCGTGCCCAACGCAGAAGATATGATTAAACAGCTTGTAGAGGGTAATGAAATTTGCGCTCGGAAATTACGTAAAGCTGCCGAGGTTGCAGATGAAGCAAGAGATATTCGTACTGCTGATTTATTGACAGAGCGTGTTGGACAGCATGAAGAAAATGTATGGATGCTAGGCTCTTTAATTAAATAATGCCGTACCATTTTTTTGACCGCGCTTTTAATCGTCTTTACTACTGAAACAGTTGAAAAGAATACCCTTGAGTATGATGCACGCTGTCAATATATGCCTATACGCTCTGCGTCGGCATCCTGCCTCCGATGGCCTCATACCCAAAGGTATTCTTTCTTTGTGTCTTGTTAATAAGGCGCTTGTCATGAAAAATTTTCTTGCGCAATTCTATCAGAGCTATTTCAAAACCACTGTTAATATAAAACCCTGCGCTGTCTTTAATTGTGCGGGGTTCTATTTGTATGAGAATTTTTATTTAAAAAAATATACTGTACAAAAAAACAGATAATAAAGCCCACGCCTAATCCTAAGAAATTAAATAGCATATCATTAATATCAAATTGTCTGCTAGGCGAAAAAAGTTGAGCAACTTCTATCAACCCAGCAAAAGGAAAAACAACAATAAACTGTATATTCAGCCTTAGGCGAAGGCAGGCTGCAAGCCAAAAAGACATAAAAATACAAATATTACCCAAGAAGTGCATAGCAGAATCGGAGTAGGAAAGTTGTAAACCTGATAGCGCAAAATAACTATATAGACACATGGCAACTAACAGCTGGCCGTAGCGCAGCGTTGATATCAATGGGTGCGAAAAAAACGCCGTTAAATTCATAGGCTAATTAACTTATTTTTGTTGTTATAAATAATGGAAGCTGAATTTTAAACGCGGCTCCACCTAAGGAGGATTTTTCACAACGTAAACTGCCATCGTAACTGCTTGTTATGTCGATACTAATGGCGAGACCAATGCCTTGGCCAGATGTGGCGGTATCAGCACGTGCACCACGCTTTAATATAGATTCAAATTGATTTTCTTCAACGCCCTTACCATCATCTTCGACGGTAATTTCTATTATTTCTTTGTTACTGTAGCTACTCACTCTAACGTTACTGTTTCCATATTTATAGGCATTTTCAATAATATTACCCAGTAGCTCCATGGCATCGTGTTCATCAATAAAGTGTACATCCGAGGCTGCAACGTTATTAATGGCGGTAATATTTTTTTCGAAATATACTTTATTTAAACTGTTAACTAATCGTTTGACCACATTGTGTAGGTTAGTGGCTTCTTTTACTACGCCCGTCTGCGAGCTTATATTGGAAGCTCTACGCAGTTGGTGTTCAATAATATCAGACATGCGCCGTATCTGTTCTTCAATCTCGGCATCAAGGTGAGCATGATTACTGAGTTGTGATTTAATTGAGGCTAGAGGCGTTTTTAAACTATGCGCTAAATCAGATAACGTATTTTTGTAACGCTTACGCTGTGCTTGCTCGTGTATTAATAATTGATTTAGGTTATTAACAATCGGGGTGACTTCGTACGGGAACTGCCCTCTTAGGCTGTTAATCTCGCCTTTTTCGAGCTTTTTTATTTGTTGCGCGACATTCTCTAGTGGATGTAAACCCCATCTGAAAATAAGCCCTTGGGCGAGTAGTACAATAATAATTAGCGTACTTAACCATACGGCTAAGGTTTTTTTAAACTGGTGGAGTTCTTGATTAAACTGTCTGGTAGAGTGGGCAAGTGTAAATATAAACTCATCGTCTTTATCGTTGATATTCCAAATGGTTGTATATTGATAAATAAAGAATGTGTTTGTGTCTGTTTTGACAGTGTAAAAGCGTGATTGGCCAGTGTTGGGAGCGTCAGTAGGAAGTGTACGTAGGATGGGATGGGATAA
>CAKZUG010000053.1 GCA_937920545.1 uncultured Saccharophagus sp. | reverse complement strand
AAATCCTATACGCCAGCATCCCGCACGACTGGTACCGCAAAAACCCCATACAAAACTACGAAGGCCACTACGCCAGCATATTTTACAGCCACTTTGCCGCACTGGGTTTACACGTACACGTAGAAGACGCCAGCATCCACGGCAAAGTCGACATGGCCGTGCAATACAACAACACCACCTTTATATTCCAATTTAAAGTGGTAAACAACACACCTACAGGCCAAGCCCTACAACAAATAACCAACAACAACTACGCCGAAAAATACACAAGCCAAACAGAACAAATATGGGGAATAGGCGTAGAATTTAGCAAAGCCGACAAACAGATTGTTTTATTTCAACATAAAAAGTTTAAATAAAAGATAGGACGCCATTACATGGCTTGCAGGCGCTTCGCTTTTAGGAAAAACAACGTCAAAGGCAAGAGCAAAAAAAAAGGGCTTTATTATTTGATTTTTCAACAAAGCCGCAGGCCACCCTGCAAACACAGCATCCTATAACCCCGTCATTCCCGCGCACGCGGGAATCCACAGAAGCTAGCAACAAGGCAAAACTCGCATATTAAAACATCAGAAAATTCACTGGATTCCCGCCTGCGCGGGAATGACAATATCAAGCTATAAACCTTTCCAGTTTAATTAGACCATTACACACAGCATTTTACCTAAAGGGCAAAGCCACCTAAAAGCCATAAAATGGCGCCCTATGTTTTAGCCATAAGGCCGTAGGCCGCCCTAAAAGCGCAGCGCCTATTTATTCGCAACACAACCCCCTACAATCCCGTCATTCCCGCGCAAGCGGGAATCTCGAAGGCTAACAGCAAAGCAAGATTTACATAATAACAAGTGAGCTCACACAATAAACAACCAACAAACCCACTGGATTCCCGCCTGCGCGGGAATGACAATATCAAGCTATAAACCTCTCCAATTTAATTAGACTATTACAGTTTTACCTAAAAGGCCGTAGGCCGTCCAACAAGCGAAGCGCCCTAAAAGCGAAGCGCCTAAAAGCGAAGCGCCTAAAAGCTTCAACCCGGCAACCTATGTTTACCCTTTATATTGTTCATCGATATAATTTTGATAACTGCCATCCATTACAGCGCGCCACCAGTCTTCGTTTTGTAGGTACCATTCTACGGTTTTGGCTATGCCTGTTTCGAATGATTCTTTGGGTTGGTAACCTAACTCGTTAAATGTTTTTGTGGCGTCAATGGCGTAGCGGCGGTCATGGCCTGGGCGATCTTTTACGTAGGTAATAAGGCTGGCGCTGTCATTTTTGTGGGCGGCGCTGGCTTCTGGAAACTGGGTTTTTAATGTAGGGTGTTGGTTAAATTGTGCATCCATTAATGCGCATACGGTTTTTACAATATCAATATTGGCCCATTCGTTGTTGCCGCCAATGTTGTAGTTTTCGCCAACGCGCCCTTTGTTTATCACTAAATCAATGCCGTAGGCATGATCGGTGACGTAGAGCCAATCGCGTATTTGCTGGCCGTCGCCATAAATAGGCAGCGGTTTATTGTGCAAAATATGCGTAATAACCAACGGGATTAATTTTTCGGGAAAGTGATACGGCCCGTAATTATTAGAGCAATTACTCGTAGTCACATTCAAACCGTAAGTATGGTGGTAAGCACGTACCAAGTGATCCGACGATGCTTTACTGGCCGAGTACGGCGAGTTAGGCGCATAGGCGGTGTCTTCTGTAAAAGCGGGGTCGGTTGCGCTAAGCGTGCCGTATACTTCGTCGGTAGACACATGGTGAAAGCGGTGCTCTAAGGTTTTTGGCCCGTCTAACCAGACTTTTTTAGCGGCCTTTAACAAGCTGTAAGTGCCTAAAATATTGGTCTCGATAAATGCATCTGGCCCCGTGATAGATCTATCCACATGGGATTCAGCAGCAAAATGCACCAACGTATGCACGCTGTAATCGCGCAAGTATTTCTCAACCAATGCGCTATCGCAAATATCGCCTTTTACAAAGGTAAAATGCGGGTGGTTAACCACACTGCTTAGGCTGGCCATATTGCCTGCATAGGTTAACGCATCCAGCACCACTACCTTATCTTGTGGGTGAGTGGCTAACCAGTAATGCACAAAGTTGGCACCAATAAAACCCGCGCCGCCTGTAACAAGTAATGTCTTCATAATATTATCTTTTGTTGAGACGCAGCACACTTACACGCACGGCGTAAAAAACGTTAAATTTTAAGATATTGCACCCGCAAGCCAATCTAGCACGTGGCTTAACTCACTGCGCCAATGCTTAGCTTGCAACCCTGCGGCGGCTTCTGCCGAAGTTTTATCCAGTACAGAATAACTTGGGCGCTTAGCCGGTGTGGGGTACTGTGCAGTGCTAATGGGTTTAATAGGGATGGTTTGCTGTAATAACCCTTTTTGTAGGGCCAGCTCTTGAATGGCAACGGCAAAATCGTACCACGATGCTACGCCTGCATCTGTCCAATGGTGTGTGCCTGTAACGTGGGGTTTATTCGCAACTGCCCATAGCCATTTAGCCAAACCAAAGGCATTTGTTGGCGTGCCTATTTGATCATAAATCACGCCTAGCTCGGGTTTGGTTGCCATAAGGTTAAGCATGGTTTTAACAAAGTTAGCGCCGTAAGGCGAATACACCCACGCCGTGCGCACCACCACGCTGTTATTAGGTAACACGTTAGCAATGACCTGCTCGCCAGCTAATTTTGACTCGCCATACACGCTCATGGGGGCCAATGTAGACAACGGCAATAAGGGTGCAATACCGTGTAATGTAACAGCGCTTTGGCTGCCAAAGACAAAATCGGTCGACACATGCAGCAAGCGCACATTGTGTGTTTTGCACGCCAACGCAATATGCTCAACACCTGTTGCATTAACAGCCCATGCGGCATCGCGGTCAGCTTCGGCTTTATCGACGGCGGTATACGCCGCTGCATTAATCACCACGCTGGGCGCATACTGTTTAATTAATGTGTTAACCGATTCTGTATTGGTTATATCAACATCATCACGCCCCGCACAGGTGGCTTGTATACCTTGTGGTAAGGTGTGCATTAAAGCGTGGGCTAACTGCCCACTTTTACCTAAAATTAAAACGCGCATACACCTACCCTATTCAAAACTAGGGGCTTGACTAAAGGCCACACCCGCTTTATCTTTTGCTGAAAGCGACGGCGCTTCACCTTTTACTAACGGCCACGGTATGGCCAATGTGGGGTCATCCCATTTAAGCGACACCTCTGATTGAGGGTGGTAGTAATCGGTACATTTGTACACAAACTCGGCGCTGTCGCTGGTTACATAAAAACCATGCGCAAACCCTGCGGGCACCCATAACTGGCGTTTATTATCGGCCGATAATTCAACACCTACCCACTTGCCATAAGTGGGTGAGCTTTTACGCATATCGACGGCCACGTCATAAACCGCACCGCTAATCACGCGCACTAATTTACCTTGCGTTTGGGTTTGCTGATAATGCAAACCCCGTAAAATACCCTGTGCCGATTTACTGTGGTTATCTTGTACAAACGGCCCCGCGCCTGTTGCGGCGGTAAACTCATCGGCACGAAAGGTTTCTAAAAAAAATCCTCGCTCATCGCCAAACACGGTTGGCTCTAGTATTTTTACATCGGGTATGGCGGTATTAATAAATTGCATAATAAACATTGGCTCTTTGTTAAAAGCGAGAACAAACCACTTAAAAAATTTAAATTAAAAATAAAAATAAAAACGTAAAAGAAATTAAAAAATACGGGTATCGAGCAAACGTAAAAGGTAGGCACCGTAACCACTTTTTACTAACGGCTGAGCTATTTCTCTGAGTTTTTCTTCGGTTATCCAACCATTACGAAACGCCACTTCTTCTGGGCAATTGACCTTTAAGCCTTGGCGCTTATCAACGGTGGCAATAAATTGCGCTGCGGCGAGTAGATCGTCGTGGGTGCCTGTATCTAGCCATGCCGTACCGCGCCCCATCACCTGCACGTTTAACTCGCCACGGTCTAAATACATTTGGATTAAATCGGTTATTTCTAGCTCGCCACGGGGGCTGGGTTGTACTTGCTTGGCAAACTCGACCACGCGTGCATCAAAAAAATACAAACCGGGTACCGCATAATTACTTTTAGGCTGTTGTGGTTTTTCTTCAATATTTAACGCTTTACCGTTTGCATCAAACTCGACTACGCCGTACGCCGTGGGGTTGGCCACATGGTAACCAAATACCGTACCGCCTGCTGTATCGTTATTGGCGGCTTGCAGCGATTTAACTAAATCGTGCCCGTAAAACAAATTATCGCCCAGTACCAACGCAGCAGGCGAGCCGCCTAAAAACGCCTCGGCCAAAATAAACGCTTGAGCTAAACCATCTGGCGATGGCTGCACCTGATACTGCAAACGCACACCAAACTGACTGCCATCACCTAGCAGCTCAATAAAACGTGATTGCTCTTCTGGCGTGGTAATAATAAGAATATCTTGAATACCCGCCTGCATTAATGTGCACAGCGGGTAGTAAATCATGGGTTTATCGTAAACAGGCATTAATTGTTTACTAACAACTTTAGTAAGGGGGTAAAGGCGTGTGCCCGTGCCGCCCGCTAGAATAATACCTTTGCGCATAAAAACCTCATGTATACACCGCACGACATCAAATATAAACAGCAATTGACGCCCTACTTTTATTATTGTTAGTTATTTTTTTAAAAAATAAGATAGAAAAAAAAGACATTACCGCAAAGATAAAGTTGCACAGAGAGGATAATTACAGCCGAAAAGCGACGAAAAGAATGGGGTTACTTGATTAAAATCAGACACAGGTCACTATTTAATGGCTTTTAGTACACTGCGCTCATAAGCTTTTAGTTAAAACACAGGGCGCCGCTTTGTGGCTTTCAGGCACTGGGCTTATAGGGCTGTTACGCCTTTGCAGGAAAATCAAAAAATGCTTTTGACGTTGCTTTACCGAGAAGCGCAAAGCCTGCCCAAAACGCTGCTTCCTATAACCCAGCCGCATTCTTACAACCTCGTCACTTTCTTATAACCCACTGGATTCCCGCCTGCGCGGGAATGACAATATAAGCTATAAAATAGCGCTCTATGTTTTAACTAAAAGCGCAGCGCCTATTAGCCGCAAAGCGGCGAAATATGTTTTAAGAAGATCGGCCATCCACTAACGCTGAATCTAATACACGCCGACAATATGCTTGTATACGCTGGTTTAAGCGTTCAAATACCGATCGAATAAACCCACGTGTCATATCGGCTTTGGTTAAGGCTTTGTTCAAACCTAACATTTTCATTATTTTAACTATTAAGCCCAACACCAAGCCTGATAAACTTTCGCTTATATCAATACCTTTAGCCAAAATATACGATAATCTATCCATAAGAGTAAATGTGCTGCCGCTCACAACGGTTAATGCGCCACCTAAATGGCTGATTGTTTTTGCAAGAACATAATTAATCGCTTTATCTAACCAATTTAAATTAGTTACGCTAAAATTTACGCTTCCTTGGTGCAAAATCCATTGTTCTATATTTTTATTGTTCGTCATTTCCGCTCGACGACTTCGTAGAGCACTCCAACTTAGCCCTCCCACAGTTGAAACATATTTTGCCATGCTATGATATTCACCACTTGGGAAGTCACCTGGGCTTGGCTGGTAGTAATCGTATTGAGCGCTCATTTTAGTAGGGGCATGAATAAACGGCCAAAAAGGAATACAGGGCACAATATCGGTACGATGATACACACGGTAAATATTTTCTGGCCACAAATTAACACTTAATGTATCGGCAAAATCACGCAAACCTACACGCGGTGCGCCAAAAGTATATAAATAAGGTTTCCGCTTAGTCGCTAACTGGATATGCTCTGCACATAACGTTGCAAGTGCACCGCCCAAGCTATGCCCAATACAATGAATAGAATGTATATTATTGGAAATTAAACCACTAACAAACGGCGCTAATTGAGGCTGCATGGTTTTAAATGCTTGGTTAAAGCCATCATGCACCGACTGGCCATTAACAGAACGCGAAACACCCACATTAAGGTTTGTTAGCCAATCAGCTAAAAATTTCGTGCCGCGTAAAATAATAAAAGCATGGCCTTGATAGCTACCTTTACCTATAAAACATAAACCAAAAGCTGTACGAGATTTAATAAACGCTACAGCACCTGTTTTAGATTTTATAACATTCGATTTATCTAAATTAGCTATAGAACCATATGTATGTTTGAACTGTTCAAAACCAAAATCAAACGAATCAGATTTGACCAAATCATATACATCATTAGCCATATTAGATGCTAGCTTTGGTGTTAGTACTGGCATAGAAACATCCTTGTTTTATAGTTAATTATCTTCAACTGGCAAATCAATAACAAACGGTGCATCGGCCTTAGCAGCCCATGTACAACGAGTTTTAAATTTATTACCGTTTACCGATTTAAAAATGAATTCTGAAGTAAGTTCACACTGTATATTTAACTCCTCTCCATTTGATTCGGTATTTTCTTCTTTTTGGCGCTTTACTCCATTCCAAATTTGATATTCCTGACCCTCAAAATACACAAATACCTCTTGCGCAGCCGCAAACTCCATAGGTAAAAATTTGCCTACAATATTTCTATCCCATACAGCAGGCATAGCAAACTCGCCTTGCTCATTAGTTGTGGCGTAATCAGTTTTATCCCCTTTCGTATGAGACCGATAGGCAACACGTTTAATTTTTGCACCATTAACAGGCTTGCCATTTAACGTGATGGCACCTGAAAAAGACGAAAACAAACACTGTTTACCTATATCGTTTATCGACATGGCATAAGCTCCAAAAGAAATGAATAATAAAACTAACATAATCAGCTGTGAAAAAAACTTAAAACTCATTAGGTCACCTCGTGATGTAATATAGCGGTAAAGTAAAAAATTGTTACACATCTAGCACTTAAAACATAGAACGCCATTACATAGCTTGCAGGCGCTACGCTTTTAGGGCGCTATGCTCGTAGGCGCGCTTTTAGGAAAAGCAATGCCTGTAATGGTCAAATAAAAGGGCTTAATTTTTCAGCAAGACCGCAGACCGCCCCGCAAACTCAACCCACTATAACCCCCGTCATTCCCGCGCACGCGGGAATCAATAGAAGCCAGCAATAAAGCAAAATTCACACAATAAACAACCAACAAACCCACTGGATTCCCGCCTGCGCGGGAATGACAATATAAGCTATAAACCTCTCCAGCTTAATTAGACCATTACACACAGCATTTTACCTAAAGGGCAAAGCCACCTAAAAGCCATAAAATGGCGCCCTATGTTTTAGCCATAAGGCCGTAGGCCGCCCTAAAAGCGCAGCGCCTATTTATTCGCAACACAACCCATTACACCCCGTCATTCCCGCGAACGCGGGAATCCATAAAAGCCAGCAACAAAGCAAAATCCACACAATAAACAACCAACAAACCCACTGGATTCCCGCCTGCGCGGGAATGACAATATCAAGCTATAAAATACGCTCTATGTTTTACCAAAAAGCCATGAAATGGCGCCCTATTTTTTATCCTAAAAGGCCGTAGGCCGTCCAACAAGCGTAGCGCCCTATGTTTTACCTAAAAGGCCATAGGCCGCCCTAAAAGCGCAGCGCCAAAAAAGGCGAAGCCGCCTACAAGCCATATAATGGCGGCCTATGTTTATATGTTATAGTTACCCTACTCATCACCCACAAAAAATCACACCATTATGACTAAAAAACGTCTGCCAATTGGGATTCAATCGTTTAAAGAACTACGTAAAAATAATTGCTATTACGTTGATAAAACCAAGGCATTTTTAAAGCTGATAGACGAGGGTAAATATTACTTTTTAAGCCGGCCGCGTCGTTTTGGTAAAAGCTTAATGGTAGACACATTACAGTGTCTATTTGAAGGGCGTGAAACCTTGTTTGATGGCTTATACGCAGCCAATAAATGGGATTGGCACACACACTACCCCGTAGTGCGTTTAAGCTTTGGTGACGGCGTGGTGCAAACCCGCGCAGAGCTCGATAACCGCATTAACCATCAACTCGCCG
>CAKZUG010000052.1 GCA_937920545.1 uncultured Saccharophagus sp. | reverse complement strand
GCACCAGCACCAGCACCAGCACCAGCACCAGCACCAGCAATAATGATATTGTGATTACGTTATTACCTAAACCAAAAGCGATTTATATTTCTCTTTTAAACGGCGGTAATGAATCGATTAATGAGCGGCCATAGCGCTTGGTGGTTAGGCGTTTATCCATAATGGTCACGGTGCCGGTATCTTTTTCGGTACGCAACAAACGGCCGCACGCCTGCACCAATTTTACAGCGGCATCGGGTACGGTAATTTGCATAAACGGGTTACCGCCACGGCTTTCTATCCATTCAGCGAGTGCCGCTTCAAGCGGGTCATCGGGTACGGCAAAAGGGATTTTTGCAATGATCACGTGGGTGCAATAATCGCCGGGTAAATCAACGCCCTCGGCAAAACTGGCCAACCCAAAAATAATACTTTTATCGCCTGCATCTATACGCTTTTTATGTTCGGTTAAAATGGCCTGTTTTGAATAACTGCCCTGCTTTAAAATAGTGTGCTGGGTACTATTATCTAACCCTTCGAACACTTCGTGTAATTGTTTACGCGATGAAAAAAGCACTAAGCTACCTTGGTGATCGTTAACAAGTTCAGGTAAATAATGAATTAAACTCTCGGTATGCTCACTTGCACGGTTAGCTTCAACCGCAAAAGATGGAATCGATAAGGTGGCGCTATTGGGATAATCAAAAGGGCTGGGCACCACACCGTAGTGTGAATCGTCATAGGTGCCTGACCGTGTTTTAAAGCGGTCGAATGAGTTAAGCGCAGTGAGGGTGGCGGATGTGACAACGGCACCGCAGCACTGCGACCATAAATCATCTTGCAGCGATTTAGACGCTAATATGGGGCTAGAGACTATTTCGTAATCGATATTATCATTGTACGTGTTAACCGATATCCATCTAGCAATGGGCCAGTTTTCTATTTCGCTGGTGTCGGTATACATTTGCCAAAGGTTAACGCTTGATTCGGCACGGGCCAGCCACGCGCCTACGGCACCGTGTACCGTTTCAAGATCGACACGTGCCACCACGGGGTAGTCGTCTTCTATTAAAGTGGTGAGTTCACGGTAAAGTTTTTCTAACAACATGCTTAAATCGGTAAACGTATCGCATAATTTTGCAGCTAGGCTTTCCATCTCTTTAGGGGCAATACCGTTTTCAAAACGTAGCTGGCGTGTGTGTGCGGTATCTAATTGCACCTGCGGAATAAAACGCTCGTTTTGCGCGGGTTGCTCTTGCTCTAGAGCGTACACCCATTCTTGTAAATGAGGTTGATGGGCTTCTAAAACCGAACGCACCGCTTTAAATGCCGCCTCGGTTGGTTCGGCTAGTTGGGTAAAATACGTTGCGCCCGCTAATGGCTCAATGAGTTTAGTCCACTGCCCTTCACTTTGGCCCAACCAACGAATGGTGCTTTTATATTGCATCGATGACGCAAAGTGATTTAAGGCTTTATCGGGTAAGTGGTGGCCTTCGTCAAAAATATAAATGGTATCTTCTTGCGGGGGTAAAATCGCACCGCCGCCCAAGGCTAAATCGGCCAATACTAAATCGTGGTTAGCCACGATGACGTCGGCTTCGTCTAGCGCTTCGCGTGCATTAAAGAACGAGCACTGGCGTATATGGCGGCAACTGCGACCAGTGCATTGGCGATGATCGGTGGTCACACGCTGCCAACTACTCTGCTCAAGCTCATCGGGCCAACTATCGCGGTCGCCATCCCATTTTCCTTCGCCTAGCTTTTCCATCATGGTGCTATAAAGCTGGTTATCTTGCTCGGTAATCGAGCTAAATTCATCTTCGTAAAGTGGGATCAGCGTCGAGGTATCTGTCTCAGTGAGTATTTTATCTAATTTACTTAAACACAAGTAACGCCCACGCCCTTTAGCTAAGGTGATCTGTGCTTTTAACCCCGCGTAGCGAATAAGGTCGGGCAAATCTTTATAGATGACTTGCTCTTGCAGTGCCACTGTGGCGGTTGCGAGTACAATTTTTTTGTCAAGTGCTTCAGCTATGGGCAATGTCGCCAATAAATAGGCCACGGTTTTACCCGTACCTGTGCCGGCCTCGATCACACAAATATGCCCTTCTGTTTTACGCACGCCGTCGGCATCTAATTTGATAGAACCTAACGATTTTGCGATTTCGGCAATCATTAATTTTTGGCCGTAACGCGGTTTTAATTCACGCGACGATAAAAATTGTGAATAGTTTTTTTGGATAATTTTTTTTACATCGGCATTTAGCATGCGGCGTGCTCGGTTAGTCAATAATAGGACAAAAAATATGCAATTGAAAATTTAAACGCACTAAAACCCCATAAAATGAAGTGTATTTATGTATATCATTTTAGAAGTGTAGATATTTTATTAGGCAATTTTTTTAAGTTTTCGATACACCACGTTAGCGTAACCACGTAAAAATGTATTGTGCATTTCTGTGGGTATGGCTTTTAAGCGGTCGTTAAAGATCACGCGCTCACGGCTATAATCTTGGGCCGTAAAACAGGTTTGGTTTACTCCCACATTGACCTTTGGCGATACTTTTTCAAGCAGCTCATAAGCAATACAGTTACTGGGTTGCAGTATGTAGTTATCGAGCATGGCGGCATCTAAAACATGCTTAACTTGTTCAGCATCTTCATAGTGAGTGGTAAGCGGCTCGCCAAAATGCACATGTACATTACCTTTAAACCCAGTTAAACCTTGCGCAATACTTTGTACGTCTTCTTGCTCTCCTTTTTGATACGTGCCCGTTTGCTCTATGGCATATAACTCGTGTGCTTTTGCTGCATCGCAAGGGTCGTATTCGTAAGCAATGGTCACGGGCACAATACGTAATTTGGCAATAAACTCGCCAAAGGTTTCTGGTTTGGGCTTACTTAAGGCAAACATGCTTAGAATGGCTTGGTTACTGACATCAATACCGTCTTTTGCGCGGCCTTCTCGTTGGGCAATCCAAATGTTTTCGTTATCGGTATTCAGCGAATGTACAATATATTGCGATAAGGTTTTAGCGGCTTTAAATTTTTCACGTGTGCTGGTGGCCGAGCGCTTCACAATAAAGCTTTTATTTAACCGCATTAAATGTGATGCAAACGGTTTAGTGAGTAAATTATCGCCTATTGCTACGCGTAATGTGGAAAACCCATTAGTAAAAAGGCTCCAATTGACCAACGCGGGGTCCATGGCTATATCACGGTGATTACTGACAAACAAATACGACGATTGGGGATCGAGCTTATCGAGGCCCGTAATATTTAAATCGGTGATCGTACGGTCTATCTCTCGGCCGAGGTAAAACTCGGCTTTTTTCTGTAAATTGGCCACGGTTTGAATATCGGCCGTTTTAGCCATAATTTTTTTTCGCACCAAGGGCCGTACAAACGGCGCAATATAGCGTCCAATGCGGGGTAAGCTAAGTGCAGTAATGGCATCAATAAACTCATTATCATGGATGAGTTCTGCAATCACAGGTCTGACTTCTTGATCATTATAGGGACGGATGTCCTCAAATTGCGCCATGCGAAAACCTTAAAACCTAAGTTATAACTAGAGAGCGTGAATAAAACGGCTTATCACAACCGTTAAACCCAATATTATACCGTTTAGCGCAAGCATGTGCGACGAGTCTAGGCTAAGATTTATTAAGATCATTCGTTTAGCGGCTATATATTTATCCGAGATAATATACTGCTGGCACATTACATTTGCCTAACACTAATTAAATTTATGAAAATACTGGTAGTAGAAGATAGCCCGACATTACGCTTTGCCATGACTGCATTCATACAGGATGCGGGTCATGATCCCGTTATTGCCAAAAGTGGCGAAGAGGCATTACAAGTTATAGAAAACACCCCCGTAGAACTTATTATTATGGATGTTGAAATGCCAGGGTTAGATGGCTTTGAAACAACACGTTTAATACGTGAATGGCTTGGCGAGCATTGGGTACCTATTATTTTTGTAACGGGTAAAAGTGAAGACTCAAGCCTCGAGGCAGGCATTGCCGCAGGCGGAGATGACTACCTTGTTAAACCGGTAAGCCAAGTCATTATTACAGCTAAAATACGCGCTATGGAACGCATTATGGATATGCGTGGCCAGCTCAACACCCTAAATGAAGAATTAACAGAATTAAGCCAACGCGATGGTCTTACTCGGCTTTACAATAGGCGTACATTTGAAGATTTTGCCACCCAACGCTGGAAGATAGTCACACGCAGTAAGCAACCCATCGCCATTTTGCTATTAGATATAGACCATTTTAAACAATACAACGATACGTACGGGCATCCAGAAGGCGACAAATGTATACAAAAAATCGCTAACGCCATTAAAAGCTGCGCATCACGCCCAGATGACATTGTCGGTCGCTACGGCGGGGAAGAATTCATCGTTTTACTCCCCAATACACCTGAGCACGGCGCACACTTTTTAGCCGAACAAATTCGAAAATCTATTGACAGGTTAAATATTCAGCATCGAGCCTCACCTTCTCACACGCATGTAACAGTGAGTATTGGAGGGTCTGCATTAAATTACACCACAGGCACAACATGGGCACATCAAGTTAACCTC
>CAKZUG010000051.1 GCA_937920545.1 uncultured Saccharophagus sp. | reverse complement strand
TTGATGGAAGAGAGCAAAATAAGTTTTATCATTTTATGAATCAACCTAATGCTGAATCATGGCTAAAATCGGGTCGAGGCCTTAATAGATATGGTAATCCTAATCAAGTTTTGAATGAAGAAGGTTTAGCTTTATGGGCTGATTTCGATCATCCCAATCCCAGAGCGTGGACGCAGTGGGTAGAAGCTAAAACACTGGCACGTGAAAGTGGTGAGGCAGGTTCAATTATTCAAATAGATACAGAGTTACCTTTGTACTCATATGAAAAAATTGAAATAAAGTGGGATTTAAAGAAACCTGGTACTATTTTGGCTGGTTGGGAAGAGTGGCGTAGCCGAACAAGTAAAGCGACTGTGGAGCGTGGCTTAACAGGTGTGTTAAGTAATGCTGACGCGAGTTGGGTGGCCAATTTTAGGGCAGGTAGTAATGATGCAACCTTTGGCGGTCTTGATACCGAAGGCAGTAATGCTAGCGACCTTATCGGTACCACAGGCGAGTCTCATTTCACCGGTTTTCGCACTAGAACAACGGGTGATCGCTCTATCGAATTTACCTTCTCTGCTGAGGAAGCCTTTAATTTAAGTGCGTTTCATTTTGATATTATTGCCCGTGGCGGCAGTGGCGCAACGTGGGCTTTAGAGGTCGTAGATGGTGGGGCGCTGACTCCTGGTGAAGTAGCGACAGGTAATATTGCGTCTGATTTTGGCGTGAACACATTGGGCGATGTTGATGTTGATTTATCTGCTCTTGATGATGCGACTATTGCATCTGGCGAGACAGTGACATTGCGCTTAACGATTAATACGACAGATAATCGCAATATTGATATGGATAATGTGGGCGTATCTGGCTCTGCACTTTAGTCGTTAAAGACATGCAATCATAAAGGGCATATGCCCTTTATGATTGTGTTAAAGTATTACGTTACTCACGTCATCAAATAAATTTTAGACAAAAAAATAGGCAGGTTTACCTGCCTATTTTTATCTAGCGTTACTTCTTACTTCTTACTTTTAAGCAAGTTTTCTAAATTCACTTGATCTTTAGCAAAGTTACGAATACCTTCGGCTAGCTTGTGCGTCGCCATTGGGTCTTCGTTGTTTGAGAAGCGGTAAGCTGATTCGTTTTCGATTAGCTTGTCGATGCTTTCGCCTGATTTTTCTGGAGAAAGTTGACGCTCAAGCGTGCCATTATCGTTAGCGAGTTGCTCTAGTAAATCAGGGCTAATCGTCAAGCGGTCACAACCTGCAAGGGCTTCTAATTCACCGGTGTTTCTGAAGCTTGCGCCCATAACAACGGTTTTGTAGTCGTGTTGTTTGTAGTAATTATAGATTTGCGTAACCGATACCACACCTGGATCTTCGTGTGGTGCGTATTCTGTTTTATCGGTATTGGCTTTGTGCCAATCTAAAATACGACCAACAAAAGGTGAGATCAAGAATACACCCGCATCAGCACAAGCAGCGGCTTGGCTAAAGCTAAATAATAACGTTAAGTTACAGTCGATACCGTCTTTTTGTAGCTCATGAGCGGCTTGAATACCTTCCCATGTTGCTGCAAGTTTAATTAATACACGGTCACGGCCAATGCCTTTATCTTCGTACATACCCATTAAGCGCTTGGCTTTTTCAATAGATGCATTTTTATCAAATGATAAGCGCGCATCCACTTCTGTTGAAACACGACCCGGTACGATGTTAAGAATCTCAGAGCCGATAGAAACAGCAAGCTTGTCACATGCGTCGTCTATATCTTTTGCGCCCTGAAGAGCAGCGTCTAAAAGTGGCGCATACTGAGGTAATTGCGCGGCTTTATATAAAAGAGAAGGGTTGGTTGTAGCATCTAATGGTGTATAACGTTTAATGGCTTCAATATCGCCAGTATCGGCTACAACATCTGAAAACTTTTTAAGTTGTTCTAATTTATTTGTCATGGTGTCCTCTTTTTTTGACGTAAAATCGGGCCGTATTATTACAGCTTTTTACTGTAAAACATAGTATCAGCCCAAACTGTTGAAAAAGGTAAATTTATGCTGTTGTGAGCGAGCTTTGTTTTTAATATAAGATTTATAATGAAGGTTGTTTTTCAACCAGTGTTAACGCTTGTTTTAGCACATCACTATTTGCATTGGGTTTAAACGCATTCTCACTAATATAGCGTCTAAAGGCTTTGCCGTTATGCTGGCCATGATATAAGCCTAAAATATGCTTTGACATATAATGTAATTTTTCGCCTTGTGCAATTTGCTGATCGACGTAATCTATAAAATCGATCAGTACTTCTTGGCGGGTTTTCACCTTGTGTTGAGTGTTAAACAAGCGTTGATCGACGTCGGCAAGTATGTAGGGGTTGTGGTAAGCCTCGCGCCCAACCATGACACCATCAACGCTGTTAAGAAGAGTTGCGCTTTGATCAAGCGTGGTAATACCGCCATTAATAATAATATTGAGCTCAGGGAAAGCGTGTTTTAATGCACGTACTAAGTCGTACCTAAGAGGCGGGACTTCACGGTTTTCTTTTGGGCTTAACCCTTTGAGCCAAGCTTTACGGGCATGAACAATAAAGGTTTTACAGCCTGTGTTGGCAATGGTTTCAACAAATGCGAATAAGCCAGCCTCATCTTCCATTTCATCAACGCCAATACGATGTTTGATGGTGACGTCGATATTACAGGTATCTTGCATGCTTTTAATGCAGTCTGCTACTTTATTGGGATGCTGCATTAATATCGCACCGATCATGCCGTTCTGCACTCTGTCACTGGGACAGCCACAATTTAAATTAATTTCATCGTAGCCCCATTGCTCGGCGGCCATGGCACATTTAGCAAGGTCTTTCGGGTCACTGCCACCTACTTGTAAGCCAATAGGGTGTTCTTGTGAATTAAAATCTAAAAATCGTTGTTTATCGCCATGAATAATGGCACCTGCGGTCACCATTTCGGTGTATAAACGTGAATGGGACGACAATAGCCGCCAAAAATAACGGCAATGCTTGGTGGACCACTCCATCATAGGAGCAAGGCAAAATCGATAAGCGTCGACATGAGTTGTAAGAGTATTTGACATAGAGTGAGGTTGTTTAGTTTATGGATTAAAAGATAGCGTTGTGATCTGCTATTAACGCTTACACTTGATCAATAGAGTCTTGAATATCATTTTTTTCATCTTGCGTGGTGTGTGTTTTCATTTTTTTTGTCGAATCTGGTATATGTTCTAATGTAATAAACATGGGGAAGTGATCTGAACCAAAATATGGTAAGCGTTTAATCGCAACACACTTAAAGTCGGGGGTATGAAAAAGGTGATCTAAAGGCCAGCGTAAAAAAGTGTGTTCGGCATTGTAGGTATTGAAAAATCCGCGACCTAGTCTTGGGTCTTGTAAACCACTTATTTTTTTAAATAATTTAGTGGTTTTAGACCAAGCTACATCATTCAAATCACCTGTCACAATGGCGGAGTTTTTCTTCTCAATCACTTCTTTTGCAACAACCAATAGCTCGGCATCTCGCTCAGCAGAACGTGTGTTTTCTGTAGGGCTAGGTGGGGCCGGATGGATACAATGTATATCTATTTTCTGATTGTTTTTTAGCGTGATGGTGCTGTGAATGGACGGGATATTGTTTTCTATAATGCAGCGTACATCAGTATGATGTAATGCAAGCTTTGAGTACAAGTGCATTCCATATAAATTATCAAGAGGTTTAAACACGGTATAGCTGTAATCGGCTTCAAGTATCTTTAGTGCGTCCTGCCACGATTGATCGCTCTCAAGTGTTAAAATAATATCTGGGTTGTTATCTGAAATAAGCGACAGTAACCCACTGTAGTTTTCATTGGGCGTTAATACATTTGCAATCAGTAAGCTCACGGTATCGTTATTACGTGTATTTGCGTCTAGATGCGATGTTTCTGTTACCTTCGGTGCAATAGGCAAATAAGGGTACACATCTGAGAATAAATAAAGTAACGAAACAAATAATAACCCAATAATACCGTAGCTGTAGTGGCTATATTGATGGGCATCAGAAAGCGCAATGTAAAAAAACCAGCTAATAATTAATATGCTATTACATACGCAAAATTGTAGCTTAGGGTAATCAAACCCTCGTACAATCCAGTGTTTAATGTTGAGCAGTGGCAGTAGTGTGTACACAACGGGTATCGTGCTTAAAGCAAGTAAAATATAAAACATGTAAACCTTAATTAAGTATCTGTTAACGCTGAGTGAACAGTAATTTGAGCAAAGGGAATGATCCAATCATATTTATTACAGGTGTTAACGCAAGCTTTTTGTATAAACCGTTTTATTTGATAGTAGAATTCGGCACCTTCACCATCAAGCATAATAAGGAGTTTTAAATCCAGTGAGGACGCGCCGGCGTTGTCAAACTCTACACGCAAGGAAGTCATGTATTTTTTGAATTTGGTTTGTGCAAATTGTTCATGTAAATTTTCTTGTAATAGTCTGGGTATATCCGTGGTGATAGAGGGTTGGTGTTTGTAATCAAGCCCAAAGCTGGCAATAACACCATACCCCATTGATAAATTTTGTGGGGCTAGCGCAAGATAATCATTCGTATGAAAAAAGATAGGGGTATGACCAAAGCTCCGAATGTGCACATGCTCTGGTGTTTGAATTTCAACTTTACCAAAGGTGCCATCACTTAATAACGCAAAATCATTTTTGCGTGTAGGGAACCAAGATTCTTCTTTTGACCATTCACGTGATATAAGTTGGCTCATTACGCGTAGCGGCAATCTAATTTTACCGCCAGTTAAGCGTGGATTAACTAAAATAGTATAAATATTTAAGCGCGACACTTTATACGGGACGCTATTATATAACACGCGCTCACCCTCTCTTACAGGGCCAAGGTTGAGTAATAGCCTTACTTCTTCTATGTATTTAGGTAGCGAGTTACGCAATGTAAATGCTGCACCAATTAAAATAAGCACAAGTAAAGCAAGTAGTAACCAGTCACTTAAAATATAGAGCGTCAACATGAGCGATAAAATTGACAATATTACGGTAATAAACTGGAAAATTACATGAACGATTCGCGCAATAAATCGGCTGTCAGCATCACTCCCACGGCTTATCAAGTTTTCAATAATATGGCTAATATAGCGTAGCAGCACGAATGTTACGCTGAAAGCAATTATCGCTAAAATAAGATTGAGGCCACGGCCTGTAAAAAACGTTTTAAATGCGCTACCTATTGCCGCGCCGCGACTTTGTTCGTTGTTGAGCTTCTCTGTTAGCTGGAACTGTGTCAGTTGCAGCGTTTGCCCTAATTCGATTTGTTTATTGCGCCATTTTTCTTCTAGGGCTTTTAATGCTGATTTTACATGCTTTTGGCTTGCAGCCTCTTGTAGATCGTCTATTTCGAAAATAGCAGAATTAGTCGCGTCAATTTTATCTTCTAAGCCTGATATAGTATTGCGTAATTGGTCTATTTTACGTGGTTTCTCAGTGATTTTTTTTAGCTCATAGATAATTGGTCTAAAGATTTCTTTTAGTTCTTCTTGCCAGCTAAAGTCATCTTTTAATGTGCGCTCAAAAATAGCTAAATCAACGGCACCTGTGGCAATCTGCTCTAGCGCATTTTTTAATTTCTTCAGTTTTTCTTGCTCCATTTTTCTTTTGCTAATGAGGCTTTTTTTATCTGAATCTAACGTGGTTTTGAGAATTTTTTTACCCAGTGCTTTTATGCTTTTTTGGGTTTCTTCAATACTGACAATAATACTATTGATTTGCTCAAGTGTTGTGTTTTGTTCCAGCTTATATGTCTGCTCTAGAGTAGACTCTTCTGGCGATACATTTTGTGTGCTGTCAGGTGCGGATTGAGAAAACGTAATGATACTCGTTAAGCCAAGTAATAAAGTGATAAGGTACTGATTAGCGCGTGTATTCATGTTCATGAATGACCTCTAAAAAATATTCACCGTATTTTTCTAGTTTTTTATCACCGACACCTGTCACTGAGAGTAACTCCCAGCCATTAGTCGGCCTTTTTTCGAGCATTTCTTTTAATGTTGCATCGTGAAAAATAGCGTAGGGCGGGACGCCCTGTTCATCGCTGAGCTCTTTTCTTACGCGTTTTAGCGCCATCCAGAGGGGCATGTCGTGATCATCGATATCCAACGCTTTTGATTTTTGTCTAATACTTGTGGGTTTGGCTGCATCTTTACGTAAAAATAATGTTTGCTCACCTTTTAATATTGGGCGACATGATTCTGTTAAGAGTAAATTTCCATAACCTGATGGGTCAGCTTTTAGGTAGCCTAATGCCACTAGCTGTCTGAAAATAGAGCGCCATTGTTGTGCGCTAATATCAACCCCAATGCCATAAGTGGATAGATGCTGATGGTTAAACCGAGTTATTTTTTCGTTTTTTGATCCGCGTAACATATCGATAATATGGGCAGCCCCAAATTTTTGTTCACAGCGGTACACACCACTTAACGCCATTTGTGCTGCTTGGCTTGCATCCCACGTTTGGGCGGGTGTTAAGCAATTATCACAGTTATTGCAAGGCTCATCGAGCTTATCATTAAAATAACGTAATAATGATTGTCGTCTGCAATGGGTTATTTCACATAATCCTAGCATGGCATTCAATCGCTGACGTTCTTGCATTTTATGCTCATCGCTACCCTGTGAGGTTTCCATCATTTGCTGTAATTTGACAATATCTTCTAAGCCGTATAGAAGTAAGGCAGTAGCAGGCTCGCCGTCTCGGCCCGCGCGACCAGTTTCTTGATAATAAGCTTCAATGCTTTTAGGCATGTCTAGGTGCATAACAAAGCGAACATCGGGCTTATCAATTCCCATCCCAAATGCAATGGTGGCCACCATAATCAGGTTTTCTTCACGTAGAAAGCGGGCTTGATTTTGTTGGCGGGTAAGGGCAGGCAAACCAGCATGGTAGGGCAGAGCATTGAACCCATTTTCTGTTAAAAACTCGGCTGTGGCCTCGACTTTCTTACGGGATAAACAGTAAATAACTCCCGCGCTATTGGGTTGCTCTGTATTTAAAAATGCCAATAGCTGTTGTTTCGGTTTGTTCTTCTCTTTAATGCGGTACTGAATGTTGGGTCGGTCAAAACCGCTAATAAAATGCGCCGCGTTATCTAAATTTAAACGCTGGGCAATCTCTTTTTGTGTTCGATTGTCGGCGGTTGCGGTTAATGCAATTCGTGCAACATTTGGGAATTGCTCGTGTAAAATATTAAGGGCAAGGTAATCTGATCTGAAATCATGGCCCCATTGTGCAACGCAGTGCGCTTCGTCGATTGCAAATAGCGAAATACATGCTTGATGGAGTAAATGAACAGTACGGTCTTGGATTAAGCGTTCAGGGGCAATATATAAAAGTTCTATTTTCCCTTGTCGTATATCTTGTTCAATGCGAAAGACTTCTGTGCTATTTAGCTGCGAATTGAGGTATGCGGCGTTAATGCCTAACTCTTTTAGGGCATTAACCTGGTCTTCCATAAGGGCTATTAATGGTGAGATCACAACACCCATGCCCTCTCGTGCTAACGCAGGGATCTGATAACAAAGCGACTTACCGCCACCTGTTGGCATAATAACAAGCGCATCGCCACCTTCAGTAACATGATGAATAATGGCATCTTGATGGCCGCGAAACTGCGTGTATCCAAAAGTGTGTTCTAATATCTCGGCGGGAGTAGATGGCATACAGGGGCGCTTTTGATGTTTGAATGGGAAGTTTTATGTCAATATTCAACAACATATACCGCTGTTAATTATGCCATATTCTTTGGTTTAGTATACCTTGAACCGTGTTTAAACCAAAGTAGCGCTTTTGCCTTAAAAGGGGGCAATACTATGTTTTGAAAAGTAGTGGCCAAATTGACGATATAGCCAGTGATGCCATGAGTTTGGTGTGGATATAGCGCAAACGGTAATATTATCATCGCCACCTTGCACGAGTGCTTCTGCAATAAGCGAGTGAATCATGGCTTTTAATGAAGAGCTATGCGCAATGGTTTTTCCTAATTGTTCACTGGTTAAGCTATCGGTTAGGCCATCACTGCATAAAATGATGGTTTCACCGGGTTGCCATGTTCCGGATATGACGGGGATATCTAACGCCTCTATGTCGTCTGAACCGATACATTGTGTAATCACATTTTTATCTTGGTGGCTTTGTATTTGATCTCGGGATATAGCGCCGCTTTCAAATAGTGCTTGGACATATGAATGATCTTTTGTTAGTTGCGTGAGTGTACGATCACTTTCACGCCAAAGATAGGCCCTAGAATCACCGACCCAAGAAATATGATATTGAGTACGAGTAGAGTGCAACGCAACAAGTGTTGAGCCCATACCATAGCCGCCTACGCCACGGGATACGCCATCTAAAACAGCTTTGTGGGCACATTCAACAGCATGTGATAAGTTATATTTAGATGCGATGGCATCGTGTATAGATGTTGCCGTGATAGCACTGGCTACCTCGCCGGCGGCATGACCGCCCATGCCATCAGCGACAAGCCAAAGCCCAATGCTTGGGTAACAGGCAAAACAATCTTCATTATTTTGGCGCGTTCCAATATTTGTTGCCGCACTAAAATTAAGTAACGGCATAAATATTAAGTAATAACATGCTGGCGCACAGTGAGCGCACTAGTAAGAATATGGGTTGAGATGGTGCATTTTTTTTCATAAGTACGAACGAAGATGGCCATTGTTATTAAAAGTATATGACAGCAAAAAATAAGAGCAATGTATTTAGCTCAAATAACGCGTATTTGTTGCTTGCTTGTAGTGGGAATGTTCTTCTGAGCAGAATAAATTAAAAGAGTTGCACCTAATTATAGTGGTGTGCAAGTTAAGCTGCAGTAAAATTCAAGTAAACACAATATAATCGCCCAATTATATTCTAATGAGTTATTTCAATAAGGAAATTACATGCTGCAATTGGAAATTGTATCTGCAAATACGCCGGCTATTTGGTTGGTAGAGCCTGTGTATACTATTGGCAATGGTGCCAATGATATTTACTTGAAAGAGCCTGGTCTAGAGGAAGCGCATTTACAACTACAAGTAGGTGAGCGACACATTAGTATCTGCGAATTAGGCGCATCATCCTTACCGATTTATATTAATGGTAAAGTATTGATTGGACGTGACGTGCTTAAGCATGGTGACACGTTAACTGTGGGGCGCAGTCGTATTGAAATAACAGATTCTCAAGTTATTCATGCGGCAGAAAGTGTTCAGCCCTTGGATATAGGTTCCCATTGGCATCTGCTCGCGCTTTCAAGTGCCCTTGAGGATCATGCCTTTGCTATTTCGAATGATGCTATTTTAGGGCGTGATGCACAGTGTGATATTGTCTTGCGCTCTCAGCATGTATCTAAGCGACAAGCACGTTTTATTACAAAAAATAATCAGCTTGCCATCATCGACCTAGATTCATCGAATGGCACATTTGTGAATAAACAACGCATCAAGCAGCGAGTACTTCATCATGGTGATCATATTATGTTTGGAGCCTTACCATTTAAGCTAATGGCTCCGTTAGTGCACACCAAAGCAACAGATGACCCGAACAAAACTCAACTTAGAGCCGTCGTGGTGCCAAAAACGTCCGGTCATAAACCTATATCGGCCAACACAAAAGCGAAAGAGCATAAAGCGTATAAAGATGGTCATACCGTTCAGATTAGTGCCCCTAAGGCTAAACGATCACATACCTCCCTCTTTATTTTACTTGGTCTTATTGTGGTGGGGGCGTTGATAACCGTTGGTTTTGTATAGTAATAAGGTGCACACTCTCAGTGAATAACTGGCTCATTGAGCCCTGCCGCACACTAGTCTATTTTTTGTGCGTCACTCTTCACTCATCCGTCATGACAGTTATAAGCTATTTATTCCGTATTATTTATTCAATAATCCCTCACGTTTCGCTATTTTTGGCCGATACTTATTAGAGTTACTCACGCGCTTGATCTTGCTCATTGAATATTCATATGCGGGGTTCGTATGCGTGATGTGTTATGACAAAATGATATTCACAGTTAGCCCTTACATCTAAACGGTGCGAAGCCGTCGCTGAAGGGCAGGGTTAATGATATGAAAATTGATACAGGTATTGATACTGCACTGTCTTTAAGCAGTCGCTCATTGAATCGCGCGTCGGATAATAAGCTTTCTGATAACTTGCTACGTGATGAGTCAAATAAAAATACGGTCAATGGCTCTTCGGTAGGCTCAAGCTCGTCCACTCATACGTTAAGTTCGTCTACGGCCGATAAAGTAACAATAGGGGCGCATCAATCGTCATCTGTTTATTCTGTACAAAAGGTATCCAGTCAATCTAGTGCTCAGACTTCTGGTGCAGCGCAAGCCATATCTAATGCGATCAGTAATCAGTTATCCATTGATTTGCAAGACGGGGCAACAACTGAGGAGCTACAGAGCCGGCTGGAGGCTGGGCTTGAAGGGTTTTTAGATGGGTATGCTCAAGCCGTTGACATATTGGGTGGCCTTGATAACTTACCTGAAGATGTCAGGCAGCAAACAGAAGACACTTACAGGCAAGTTTTACAATCAGTGAGTGATTTAGCCTATCAGTATGGTTTAGCGGATCCTGCGGCAGAGCTGAAAGAAGAGCTAGGCGAGAATAAAGGCCTATCAAGCGACAATGGAAATGATGTTAATGCCGATAGTGTACTAGGGGCTGTACTTGAAAATAATGTACAAATAGGTGGGTTTCAGCAAAAGACATTTGATTTTGCCTTACACACAGCAGATGGCGATACGGTTAACATCAAAGTGAATGCGCAATCGGCAGCAAGTTATGCGCAATCTGGGTCTGTATCGGCTTTTGCCGCTATGTCAGAATCATCGTATGAATTAGACATTGTCGGTGAATTAGACAGTGACGAGCAAAAAGCGATTGGTGATTTACTCAATAGTATTGGTGATTTGTCGCGTACGTTTTATGATGGCGATATAGGTAAGGCCTTTAACGATGCCCAATCATTGGGTTTTGACTCAAAAGAAATAGCCGGTTTTGCATTAACATTAACCTACAGCGAATATAGCCAGCAAAATGTGAATACGCCGCAAGGTGGAAGCACGTCCAAGTCAGACGTTTTAAATAATGTGGTAACTCAGCTGTCAGATTTTATTCGGCAGCTTGATATTATTAAAGACAATGCCGAGTCATTCGCTATCAGTAATCGCAGTATTACTGACATATTTACATCGCTCAATCAAAATAAGCCTAATATCCAGCAGGCAGGTGAAGCAATCAATACCATGCTTGATGAGCTTGGTTAATGCTCATATTTGAGGTGGGTAAGTTAACGGGGCTTTTATCTTATCTGTTACTACGTTGTGCGCCACACTGTTTTGTTCACGCTTTGTATCGGTAAAATCTGCGTCTCAAGGTGGGCGGGGCTTTTAAAGGGCAGGCAATGTTCACTAAACACTGCAGTAAGCAGCGTCCTTTTGTGGGTGTTAGCTTCCGTTTTTGGTTTGGCCAAAGCCGTTAGCATTGTTGAGTGTGCGGTTAACCATTCTCTCTACGTTTTTTAGCCTCAAAAATTAATGCATGGATATTACCCTTACTTGAACATACCTTCATTATTAAATAGACCTTAACGCTATTCAGTCTTATTTAGAGCGGTCATATTTAATGCGCCAACTATCGTGTTATATTTCTCTATTGTCAAAATTTACATTGAGTTGCGAGGACAGGTATTGATATGCAGGAAAGGTCTGATTTTAATTTTATTTTTTACACCACATCGGGTTGTCACTTATGTGATGAGGCCATGGCCATGCTGGCTATGCACTTTCCTGATCACGTGTTACGGATTGGCTTATGTGATATCGCAAGCGATGATATATTAATTGATAGATACGGTACAAAAATACCCGTACTGGAAAAAATGGAGAACGAAGAGGTATTGGCGTGGCCGTTTAACATTGAGCAACTAGCTGGGTTTTTTAATCTGCAGGGATTTAACTCAAGATAAAATAAGCAGGTGTACTAGGTACATAGGTACACCTGCTCAGTTATTATTTTGCTTGTAATGCGGCTAAAAGATATACAAGCGGGGCATTCCAGTTAATAGTTACTTCATTTGATGCATAGCTACACCAGCTATCGACATATGAGAGTGCGGGTGCATCACCAATATAATTGGGGCACTTATCTTGTTTGCCTTCGTTGGGGCCGCCAGCAACAAAGCCTGGTACCGGTGCTCGCACATTATCAGCATACGATTGTCTGTGGTGTGGAGATAAAGTCGAATTCTCACCAAACCCTGTCACAAACGAATAATCAACGGCATTGCGGCCTAGAATGTAATCAATCGATGATGTGACAGTGTCTAAAAAGCGCTTCTCACCTGTTAATGCGTAGGCTTGATAAACCATCAGGCCTTTATTGAGCGCGCCCGAATTACTCCCCCAATAAAAGTCTCCTTTGTTCATAGGAACTCTAAATGCATTGGCGTTGACCTGATCCGTAATGGCACTTGCATGGTTTACAATTTTACTTTTAATTTCGTTAAACTCTTTAGCGCTAAGCTGTTTCTCGTTTAACAGTTTTTCGCCATGAAAACCTAAGGAAATGAACCCAAGCCCGGCCACTGTTGGCCAAGAAGGAGCAGAGACGGCCTGGTTTTCTGCATAAAACTCATTTAAGTAGCTTTTTTCACGCGTGAGAATAAAGAGTTCAGCGGCTGCCCAGCTAAATTCATCGCTAAAGGTGGCATCACCATATTCACCGGTAACAGAAAACGCGTGGTCATAGCGTATGCCTGCAAAACGGTTTGCCCAGTCATAGGCTTTAATTGCCGCTTGTTTATATGCGGCAGATTTGCCTGGGAAAGCGTCTTCATAATTAGCAAATACACGGCTAGCCACAGCCATAACTGCCGCAAAATTTAACGTAGCCGGGGTGTTTTTTTGTACAACAAAACGCTGTTCATTGGTTTCATGTGGCATCACTTTACCGGAGAAGTTCTCCGTGGTAAGTTTATGGTATACGCCGCCATCAAGGTCTTGCATGTTTTCGAGCCAGTCGAGGTTCCATTTTATCTCATCGAGAATGTCGGGTACCGCATCTCCTGATTCAGGGATATTGATATCTCGATTTTTATAAAAATCGCTAAAGTGCTCATAAGAAGCCAGTAGTGTGTAGGTGGAAATCCCAGCATTAACAACATATTTGTTGTAGTCGCCAGCATCATACCAACCTTTTGATGCGGAAATAATATCGCCTACTTTACGGTTGCCCGACTCTGCGCCAGGGGCAATTTTAACATTGGTATCAGGATGAGCTAAAGGCCGCGCCCAAACTCCCGCATATTTTGGGTCTAGCTTGATAGAAGCTCGGTTAAAATAATATGCTTTTAATGCAGCATCGTGGATATCACTTAGTGCATCATCGCCTATGGTGAATGGGTAGGCATTATACCGTAAGTTTTTAACCGCTATAGTGTACTCGCCAGGCGTTGTTACGCTGGTGAAATCGGCAATCTTAACTGTATCACCGGATGCATCCCAAGTGCTCGGTGACGATAATGTACTAGAGTATACGACCTCTTTTGTGACGTTATTGATGACATCAAACGTTGTTGAGCTAACGTTAGGAATAACGGCGAGCTTCTGAGCATTGCGCATATAACCGATTTGGTTTGCCTTAATGCGAAAAGTAACGTTTTCTTTGTTTGCTGATGGTACTGCAAAAGCCGTATTTATATTGGCTGGGGCCGATGCGCCGCTTGCGGTTGGCGTTAGGTTATTTATTTCTTTAATGAGGTTACCCGAAGTGCCGCATGCGGCAAGGGTGAGAGTCGATGCTATATACAGAAGGTGTTTTTTCATAAGGCTCTTCGCGGTTAATTAAACAAGTATTAGTTCGGTCATATTAAAAATATACGATGTTATAACCAATAAAAACTTAATGGCGCATGAATAATCTTTAATAATGATTGTTGTTGAACTGATTTAATATTTTTTATGTGCAAATTCAATCAAAATCAGTTTTATAATGATATGTGTGTCATAAATATGTATAAAGTTCACATTTTTTATTAAATATTGGCATATATAAAAAATAAGTAGTCCACACTTCTTGCTGATAAATTTAAAAGGTATAGGATGCAAAAAATCTCAATCATTATTTTAGCCATCGTTATTATAACAAGTATTGTGCTAGTTAGCCTCTGGTTATACAAACCTAATCTGCATCGTTTGCACGTGAAAATTGAAAATGAATTTTCTAGCGTTAGGCACATCAGTCCTGATGAGTATTCACAACTTAATTTAGGCGATACGGTTATTTTTGATATACGCGAACATGATGAATACAGCGTTAGTCATATTCGCCAAGCTATTCATATTACCCCCAGCATGTCAGCCAACAATTTTTTGCAAGCGTATGGTCACATATTAAAAGATAAAAAGGCCGTTTTTTACTGCTCTGTTGGGTATCGCTCGTCAGCTTATATTGAAAAAATTAACCAGCTACATAACGCCCATGACATGGTAAACCTTAAAGGTGGACTATTTATGTGGGCCAATCAGGGTCGAGACATTCAGGGCAGTGGGGTGCATCCCTATAATGATTTTTGGGGGAGGCTCATTAAAGATAAAAGCCTTATTCGTTATATCCCTTAGATACCAATATAAGGGATGAATATAATTGACGAATAAAATAACAACGCATGTCTATTTAAGCGTTTTTAATTGCCTAAGCGGTGGCTTTGAGGTTGCTTCACGCTGTTTATATTTTAGGTGTGCGATAACATCTAAAAAATCTTGGTGATTTTTGCTGTTGTCTGTGTGGTCTTTAAGTTTAAATAAATTGATCGGGTGATGCTCAACAAGGTCAATCAAAAGCGGTACCGCATCGGCATGGGGTAATTTTGATATAATAACGCCTGCTATTTGTGTCGGGGTTAAAATATAAAAGTCTTGTTCGCGCTTAGTGGTGTAATCCAATACATGAAAAGGTGAGCTACCTTGTACGCGAGATTTGGGGATTTCACAGCGCATATCAAACTTGCTATGGCGAAATATTCTGCCAGAATCTTGCTCAAACCCTAAATTTTTTAAAAATTTACCGGTGTGGCGATACATGCCAGGTGAGAGGTTGTCGATATCTGAGCGATCAAAGCGCGTATCATCAAACACGCTTATCATATTTATCGGTGCGGTATATGTACGAAAATAGATATTATTTTCATTTTTAATGGCGTCGTGCAAAAAATGCACACTGGGGCAGAGCTTGTCTATTTGAGGCTGTTTTTTAAAAAAATTAAACATAACGTATCTCTTGAGTGACTCCTCAAAAAATACGCACAAAAACAATTATATGATGACAGTCAGCGCGAAAAAGTATATTTACCTTCCAAATACTTAAGGTAATGTGCGGTACCTGAGGTAAGACTTACATCAAGATACCGCATGCTACTTAAATATGGTTAACGTCAAACCCTTCTTCTGTTAGCGCGTTCGCTTGGCTGACATCACAGATAACCGCAATGCTTGCTGGCTTATCTTTTAAATACGTTTGTGTGACAGACTTTAGTTGCTCAGAGGTAACATTTAAAACGCGCTCCCTAAAGCGTTGACGTGTTTCAGGCGTACGGTCATGTAAGTCTTGATAAAAACACCGCTTTGCTTTGCCTGCCGGTGACTCTGTTCGGTCGATACTGCTAATTACACCTAAAATAGCTTCTTCAATTTTTTGTGTGCTGTGCTCGGTTGTAAGAGCCCAATCAATGCAAGCGTCAAAGTCATTGAGTGTCTCTACTAAACGCGGGTCACGGTAAGAATAAAACTTAAATGCACCAATACCGCTGTCTTGACTGGCACCTCCACCGTATGCGCCGCCCTGTTCGCGAATAGCTTTATGTAAAAAGCTGTTGCGCATTAAGCCGCCCAATACGACCAGTGCAGCGGCATCTGGGTGATTCATCTCAACAGTCGGGTAGGCTTTAGCACAAAAGTTAACTTGTGATTGGGTTAGCCACGCTTGTTTAACATGCGTAAGAGGCTGAACTTTTGTAAATGCGTGTGCAGAACTCTCTGAATGATCTGCGAACGTGGCGTCTAGCGTTTTAGCCATTGCGGGTAGAGCGTTGGGTTCGGCTACAAGAAGTACCTGCGGTTGTTGTGTGGTCATTAATGTGTGTATTTTTTGAAATTGTGCCAATACTGTTTCAGCGCCGTTTTCTTGTTTTAACGCATTATCAAGTGCTTTAATAGCTTGTATGCTCTCAAGGCCAGACCAGCTATGGTTTAATTTGGCTTGAGCATTAAACTGTGCTGTTGCTGCCGTCATAGCAAGGCTATGGCCATTGCTGGTGATGCTTTGTTCTTTGTAAGCACTGATTTGAGCAACTAAATCCTGAATGCGCTCAGGCTCATCAAAGCGAACGTGATCAATAGTGGTTTTCATAATATCGGTTAAGGCTGTATGATTTTGCGATAACGCTTTACCCGAATAGCAAAAGTAGCCCTGTAGACTCGATAAATCATTCAGCCCTGTGCGAATGGAGCTAAAAGCAGATAGTCCGCCCGTGACTTGTGCTTGCCATTTTTGTGTCGCAAGGTAATCAAGCTCGTTAACGCCTAGCTCACTGATGCATTGACTGTAAATGGGGAGCAGTGCCGTTTGCTCATCGGTTAGTTCTGCAAGTGGGTAAATAAACTGCTGATAGCACAATCCATTCGTGCCAGCAGAATACTGAGTTAGTTTGATATCGCCTGAGATAAACACACTCTCGCCGCTAACCGCACTTTCGCTGGAGGGGACATCTCGTAAGGTCACTTTGGGCAGCAGTGATTCATCATCTTCTTGATCTTGTCTATCGAGCAATGCCTGTGCATCGCTAACCAACTGTGCTGTTTGTTCATCTGTTAAGTTTTTTTGAATATTTTCGAGTAATGTTTTTTCGGCTTGCTCTTCTCTATTTTGTAATGCGGCATCAGGAACAAGTGTTAGCCTAACTTGGTGAGCATTATTTAAAAATAGCGTGTTAATTGTGTGCGATAAAAATGCAGGATCTTTAATATCTTCACGCAATTGCTTAAGCGAAGCGTCTAGATCAAGTTGAGCAACAGGGTCGCCACCGTGAATACAGCTGCTTAACGATGACATTAATAACTGTAAGCCGTAGGGGTAGCTGTCACCGCCCACTTCTTTTTGATGTAGTTCTAGCTGGTGTAAAGCGGCGTCAATATCTTCTTGGGGGATACCGTCTTCTGCAACTGTTTTCAATGTATCAATGATAAGCGCTTCAATTGCATCAGCATCGCTGGCTTTACAGCCCTCTAGGCCAGCAATAAATGTCATTTCTTTTTGAGAGTCATCGTGACCACATAGAGGCGACGGTGATGTGCCTAAAGGTGTTGATTCCAACGCGCGTAGTAACGGCGAGGCGCTGTTATCTAATAGCAAGCTTGAAATCAATTGTACGCGCAACGCTTCTTCGGTGTTAATACTGGAGCCTAATAGCCAGGCCACCACAACATGTGATTTGGTTTCGTAATCGGGTTGCGCGTAGGCGTAGCTTTCTTGTACACGTACGGGGGCAAAGTAGCGCTTGGTGTTTGCAATATCAATAATTTGTTCGGATTGCTCAAACTGAGACAATGCTTGTTGCTCGAATTTCGCTTGTAGTTCTGATGCAGGTGTATTGCCAAATGTCATAAATAATGAATTACTGGGGTGGTAATATTTTTGATAAAATGTTTGTAGTTGCTCGTAAGTGAGGTCAGGGATTGATTGAGGATCGCCACCGCTGTTGTAGTGATAGGTATTTGATGGGTATAAATATTTAGTCAGAGTATGCCACAGTTGAGACACGACAGAACTCATAGCTCCTTTCATCTCATTGTAGACAACACCCTTAAACTCTAGGGGGCTTTCGGGGTTAGTCGGCTCTTTGAATTCTAGGCGGTGACCTTCTTGAGCAAAATCAAGCGGATCTAGGCGTGAAAAAAATACCGCATCCAAATAAACATCTAACAAGTTATTAAAATCTTTGTTGTTCATACTAGCAAACGGGTAGGCAGTCCAGTCTGAACTGGTTAACGCATTCATAAAAGTGTTAAGTGAGCGACGAGACATCATAAAAAATGGATCGCGCACAGGGTATTTTTTACTACCGCATAATGATGTGTGCTCGAGAATATGCGCAACACCATTATCGCTATCGGGTACTGTTTTAAAGCCCACTAAAAACACATTCTCATTGCTTTGCGATGCTAGATGGTAATGTTTTGCACCCGTAGCGATGTGTGTAAACTCTTGAAAATCGACCTTAAGTGATGACAGGTAACGAGTACGGTCAAGACGAAAGCTTGCATGTGCGGCGGCGGGTTGTTGTGTTTTTTCTATGACAGTATCTTGCATGTGTGCCTCAAAATAAAACCAGTTAATGGTTTTTTAGGTTATCTAGTAGTTGTGTTTTAGCGAGATTGACGCGTGAGGCTAAGTAGTCATTTCCACCACGGTCTGGATGTAATTTTTGTATCAGCCGTTTATGGGCTTTAATGATATCTTGTTTTGAGTAACCTTTATCTAACCCCAGAATTTGTTCGGCTTCTTGGATATCCGGTGCCGAAATATCATCAAAGTTAGCCTGATTTTCCTGCTGTGTATTATCTGAGCCACGGTTAAGCTGTTGGTAAACGGTTAAGAGGTAGTACGCTTTTTTATCGGCTTGTTGTGTTAATTGGAGTAATGCTTGAATCTCGCTAGATTTCAGTTGATCGAGTGATTTACCTTTGTGTTCGCCCGATAAAATATCACCTGATAAGCCCAGAGGCTGAGTGTTGAGCGTACAACGTAATAATGGCGAGGTGAAAGTTGGACTAGGTATACCTGTTTTACTTCCTAAGAATCCCAGTAAAGGTAAAAACCGAAACCCTAGCTTGGCCAGTCCAATAATAAATGCTGCAATAGCGCCAAGCCAATGCATGCGACCTGTTAAAAAGCCAATAATAAGGATACCAACAAGGCCCCACAAAAAAGCATTTAAGTAAGCTTTTTTTTGCTTGGGTGCGGGTTGCTTGCGAATATTGCGCAACAACCAAAAAACTAAAAATAAAACCAGAACAATAAAGACAAGACGTAATATCATAAATATTATTTAATCTTAAGGTCAAAGCCAACTTGCGATAAATAAAAGATTTCTTGCTGCAGGCTTGAGTAGGTGAGCGGCTGTTTTTGCAGCCAGCCAGATTCAAAAGTAAGCGAGATAGCATTTTCGCTAGCATTGATGTGTGTTAGATGTTCAATTTTGTCACGTCTTCTATTTAATACAACGGCAATACGCAGGCATGCAAGCACAGGTATAAATGCAGATTTTGTTATTTCGTCCATACCGTCAAAACTTTTAGCTGATATTTTTTTTCGGTGCGCCCTTACGAGTGACGATAAAATATACTGCTCATAGCGTCCAAAGCCAGCCAAGTCACTGTGCTTTAAAATATAATATGCATGGTTGTGGTAGCCTGAGTGCGAAATATTTAAGCCAATTTCATGCACTTTAGCTGCCCAGCGTAGCATACGTGTGCGCGATACGCCCTGTATGGGAAGTCTGTCGACTTTTTCCCAGAGGCTTTGAGATTGTTCGGCCACGTTGTCGGCGTGGGTAGTGTCAACATTATATTGCTCTTGTAACTTACTTATTGTTGACTCACGCGAATCGTGGTTACTAAATCGCCCAATAGTGTCGTAAATTAAACCTTCCTTTAAAGACGCTGTCGAGGCAAAAATTGCATCTAGCTCTAGTTGATCAAAAATAGCTTTAAGTATGGCTATGCCTGCAGGCAGCACATTTATGCGTTGCTGGCTAAGCGAGTTGTTAGGTAATGCTTGCGCATCGGCAACCGTTTTGTAAAGTGTATTTAATGCTTCACGTGTTATTTTTGCGTCGCCATGCTCATTTGATAGCAGCTCGGCAATGGCTTTAATTGTGCCCGACGTGCCATGAGCGGTCTGCCAACCTTTTGCCAAATAAGGTTTGCGGATGCTTTCAAGTTCACCGCAAGCACGAATATAGGCACGCTTCATAGCTAAGGCCATATTGACTTGTGGTGTGAAAAATTGCTTAGTGAAGATGACGCAGCCTAACGTTAAGCTTTCAAGCAGGTGAGGATCGTAATCGACACCCACTATAAACTCTGTGCTGCCGCCACCAATATCGATAACTAAGCGCTGATTATGATCATGGTTTACCGAATGCGAAAAGCCAGTGTACACCAAGCGTGCTTCTTCAAAGCCCGATACAATTTGAATGGATGAGCCTAACGCTTTTTCCGCTTTTTTTAAAAAGGCGTTTGCATTTTTAACTGAGCGTAATGTTTTTGTCCCAACTGCACGGATTTGTTTAATGGGGATGTCGCGAAGGCGTTCAGAAAAACGTTGCAAGCAGGCAATAGCCTTGTCAAATGCTTCATCTGTTAAATGGCCCTCTGAATGAATACCGTTGGCAATTTGAATCATTTCTTTTTCGCGATCAATAACTTCTATTTTGGCTTCATGTATCCGCACAATAATCATGTGAAAGCTGTTTGAGCCTAGGTCAATTGCAGCAAAATAGGGCGATTCAAAATTGTAGTGGGTATCAATATTGCTCATAGGGGTGTTATATCCATTAATCGTTATATCCATGCGGACCCAAGACTTTACCGCATGCTGGTTTATTTTTTGTGAATATCAAAATACATTATTACATGCTTGGGTTTTACCGTCATGCACTGAGTGCAATCAGCATAGTCAATCTTTAGGGATAATGTTGTTTAATTTTTTATCGCTGCCGTTAACACAGCACCTCACATAAGGCTTACCGTGAGTATAATGCCTATATTGAAGTCTAAATTTAAGCTAATTTATTTTTTTCTTTCTTAAGTACTAATGCTGGAAGCAATCGTACTATCTCTAACGTATAGACAAAGAGGGTAACGCATTGGATATTTTTTCTAAGATGTTAAGTAAAAATCGTTTAGTGGCAAAGAGTGAAGCATTGAAGGGGAGGGAGACGCCAATAGAATCCGGCGAGATGCATTGTGTGCTTAATTTATCATATCACCCTCCGTTTGACCCTGCATTGAGTTCTATTATTGTTGGTATGGGGTGTTTTTGGGGCGTGGAGCGATTGTTTTGGCAGTTGAAGGGTGTGCATGTTACTGCTGTTGGCTACACTGCAGGCCATACAGTTAATCCAACTTATGATGAAGTTTGCTCCGGTTTAACGGCTCATAATGAGGTTGTATTAATTGTTTTTGATGAAAAAATCATTGGCCTTGAGGCGCTGCTGAAAATTTTTTGGGAGAATCATGACCCGACCCAAGGTTTGCGACAAGGTAATGATAGAGGGAGTCAATATCGCTCGGGTATATATTGTAATAATGATCACCAAAAAACAATGGCTGAAGCATCAATGGCTGTGGCTCAAGAAGCCTTGCGTCAAAAAGGGTTTGGGGATATCACTACAGAAATAAAATGGCTGGATCATTTTTATTATGCTGAAACATATCATCAGCAGTACTTAGATAAAAATCCAAACGGTTATTGTGCATTGAAAGGTGTGGGTATTACCGTTGATGTTGTGGGTCATATTTGATTTAGCGTTATTTTTGAGCAAGTTAGCTCAGATTTCAATATTGATCAGACACAAAAAAGCCAGCATATAGCTGGCTTTTTCTATTACTAGCAAAAGGCTAATAATTAAAGAGCGATAATCTCTTCAGCTTGTGGACCTTTTTGGCCTTGAGTTACTTTAAACTCAACCTTTTGGCCTTCAGCTAAAGTTTTGAAACCGTCGCTTTGAATAGCGCTAAAGTGAGCAAAAACGTCTGGACCAGAAGCTTGTTCAATAAAACCAAAACCTTTAGATTCGTTAAACCATTTAACTGTACCAGTAACTTTATCAGACATAATAATTTCCTAAAATAAAAAAATGTTGCCCATGTGGGCGTTTGTAGCTTGAAACGTCAATTTAAACTTCAGGACGGTGTGAACATCACTCAATTACGCGATAAAGCAGTAGAACTAAGTACAACATCGAAATGGATATAGTAAAAATGTAAAGATTTCTTGCTGACGTTCACTATACGCAATACTTGTAAGATGTCAAGCGATTGTCAGAGCTAATTGATTGAGCCCGATAACGTAAGTTGACGCGTTTAAACGCTATTTTTCTTCAGGGCGAGGGTGTCCATTTGATAGGCAAAAGCTAAAATATGCGCTATCGCCTTATAAAGATGCTCTGGAATATTATCTCCCAGCTCTAGTTGGCATAGTAGCTCGACCAGCAATGCATTGTCGCAAAGCGGGACATCATGATGGTTGGCAATCTCTATAATTTCTTGCGCTACATCGTTTTCTCCTTTTGCGGTTATAACGGGGCTGTTGTTGCCGTCGTAATATAGGGCAACGGCTTTGGTAATATCGTCTTTAGTCAGTTGCGTCATGATAAAATACTTGTTGAAGGTCGTATCCTAAGTGGTGATATCAATAAGATTTGCCGCTATATGTTGCTTTTTACCAACTGGAGGGGGTTGGTTAACGCAGGTGAGTGTGTTTTTTTTAAAGCCATCTTTTTCCAGTGCGGCGCTTAAGTCGGGTAAGTGCATGTTAAGCAAGCTGAAGCTGTGTGAATCATCAATCCATAGTTTGGTGTCAATACTGGGCGCATGTTTGGATTCACTCAGTGTTTTCACGCATACCGATACTTTCCCTATATGCTTCAGCTCTAGCGTTAAAAAAACTTCCCACTGCGACTGCTTTTTAGGTTTTTCTTCCTCGTGGCCTGCATCACTGCTTGCGTGCTCGTCTTCTGTATAGTTCTTTTGGAGCAGCTCCACATAAAGAGGGATGAACGTTGTGTTATAGCGCAACGGTATTTCTAGTGACAGACTGCTATTACGAATACCTTCTGCCGACGCTTCTACCTGTTTGAGTATTTGTGATATTTGATTGGACCGAATACGGTTCACGTTATCGAATGTCAGCTGGCTAAGCTGCTGCAATAGTTTGACGGCTGCGCCTTCTTTTTTGAGTGTGTCCACATTGGGCTGAGGCAAACCTAATAGTTTAAATAGGCGCTGCAGTGCTTGATCACTAAAACGCGCTGTTATTGGTTGAACGCTAGAGGTGGATAGGTGTTGAGCGATGGTTAAGCTGATTGCCTTTTGATCGGTTTGGGCGATGGCTGCTGCTATATTAACTTTCTGTGCTAATTTACTGCTTGAGCCTGACTTTAGTTGGCTCAGCTGAAATAACTGCTGCTCTAGCATCATACCGTTGCTGTTAAATGCTTTTTGTACATGCTGGTGAGACATGGTGTGGGACAAAATGGGCATGCTTTGCGTGAGAGATGTTATCGACTTGGCTAAAAAGGGTTTTAATGTATCACTGGCTGTACTTTGGTTTGTCGATTGAGTCGATTTTAACCAAGTGCCAATATCTTTTTTGAGTTGCGTTAAATTGTTTAAATTTTCACCTGCGGGCTTAAGCGTCGATATGATGCCTCTTAATGCATCGACAGCGGCTTGACGTTGCTGTGTGGTTGCTTTAACCATATTCGAGGTATGTGTATCTGATAGGTTGAGTTTTACATGACTTTCGCTGCCGAGCTTTGAATTCATGAGTGTTGAATGTTGAATATTGGACGGCATGATTTGAGGTTTTGGGTTGGATGATCCGTTTTTAGGTGCATTCGCAGCGTGATTTTGTAATAACAGTTGCCCGCTGTCTGTTATTGTGGCCCGAATTTTTTGCCCTAGCTTCATGGGTTGCGATGTAAACACCCAGCTTTGTAATGCGCCCGCCTGAATCTTGGCCATTTTAAGTGTTGGGTCGCTCAATAATTTTGCCGTGTTTTGGGGGAGGGCAGATAGCTGTTGCTGAAGCCCTTTGTTGTTTGATGATTTTGAGTGGGGGGCGCTTATTTGGGCAAATTGAGCCTGAATAAGCTGCTGTCTAATATCGTTAGTTGTATTTATGCTATCTGTTACGGTAGCTTTGACCAGCGTACCTGCGGGCAAGGTATTAAGCGCTAATCTCGCCCCACGGCTGGCTGCTTGACCGTGAGTATTTTGAGTGGCGGTAATTTTAGCCTGTGTCGGGCTTAGTGTGGCCGCGTGCTGTTTTAGTGCTTGCGTGATGGCAGATATGTTCATGGGTAGCCAGTTTGTTGTTTGTGGGCGCTATCAATAAAAAGCTATGTGCAATTAATTATAGACGTATAAAGTAGATGTATGAAAAAGAAGCGCGTTTACTATTCGATGTAAATAGTAATAATAACTAGGGCGATGATAGGCAGATTGATACAGTTAAATCTGATACACTTATCTTGTTTTACTGATTTCTCTTTAAGCGTTTTAAACACAACGCTTAAATAATAAATAGTACGAAAATCAATCGCCTAGGTATGCACCGTAATTTATGACGCACCAATTGACGCACCAATTAGAGTTAAGCAATATCACCTGTGAGCGTGACGACAGTCTGTTATTTGTAGATTTGTCGTACCTGTTCAGTGCTGGCGATACAGTGCAAATACGGGGCGAGAATGGCGCGGGTAAAACAACGCTGTTGCGAATTATTGCCGGCTTGAGCGATTTATATGAAGGTTCCATCACGTTTAATAAGTTAGCCCACCGATCTATCGACTTTTTTAATAACTTGCTTTATCTAGGGCATGATAGTGGTGTGGATGCGTCACTGACACCCCTCGAAAATTTGCGGTGGTATACAGGATTAAACGCTCAAGATGTCTCAACCCTTGAAATGCTTGATGCGCTCAATCAGGTTGGCCTTATGGGTTATGAATATACGCCCTGCAGTGAGCTATCTGCAGGGCAGAAACGTCGTACTGCCCTAGCTCGCTTGTTCTGCTCAAAAGCCCTTATTTGGATTTTAGATGAGCCGTTTACAGCAATTGATGTGACTGGCGTAGAAAAATTGTGCCAATTATTTTCGCAGCACACAGCATCTGGGGGCGTACTTCTAATAACAAGCCATCAGCCTATTGATTTACCCCATTTGCACACATTAGACCTACAAGATTTTAAGCCCCTCGCCCAAAACAGCGTTACAGCATATTTACCGCCAGGTGTAAAAGATGAATAAACCTCAGCCGCCTGCGTACACAACATCAGCAATATCTTTTTCATTTTGGCCTTTCATTGGGCTAAGCCTTAAGCGGGAGTGGCTGCTTGTTTTTAGGAATCGCGCCGATATTGCCAACCCGCTTATTTTCTTTTTTAGTATTTTAATGTTTGTACCGTTAGGCATCACTCCTGATGCGAAAGTACTCTCAAGCATTGCGCCGGGCTTAATTTGGATTATTGCATTACTGGCTACGCTGCTTTCATTGGATCGATTATTCGTAGTCGATTTTGAAAACGGTAGCTTAGATCAAATGATGGTGTCTGGCCAAAGTATGTTTTGGATTGTGATGTGTAAATGTCTTGTACACTGGAGTGTGACAGGGTTACCACTTACATTACTCTCTCCTGTGCTGGGCCTCATGTTGTCATTGCCCACAACGGCATATATTGCTTTAATGGCATCCCTTTTACTGGGTACATTCGTACTTAGTATGATTGGTGCTGTTGGGGCATCACTATTGGTCTCATTGAAAAAAGGCGGTGTATTACTGTCTCTTATTGTGATGCCTTTATATGTCCCTGTTCTTATTTTCGGTTCTGGTGCGGTTAATAACGCAGCTGTTGGTTTGAGTGTGACGGGGCAATTTGCTATTTTAGGTGCAATGGTTTTATTGGCCATGGTGCTAGCACCATTAGCCGCCGCCGCCGCTATTATTATTAGCTTACGCAATCATTAATTTTGGAGAAGCAAGTGGCTTGGCAGTGGTTTCATCGATTGGGCTCACCAAAGTGGTTTTATGAAAAAACCAGTCTTTGGCTACCTTACTTGAGCATCGCAAGTGTTTTACTGTTTGTTGTTGGAGCTATTTGGGGTTTAGGGTTCGCCCCTGAAGATTACAAACAAGGCAATAGCTTTCGTATTATTTATGTACATGTACCCAGCTCGATTGTTGCCATGGCAGGCTATTATATAATGGCTGTGGCGGGTGCTGTTGGTCTAATCTGGAAAATGAAGTTATCGTTTGTGGTTATGCGTTGCGCAGCGATTATCGGTATTGGCCTAACCTTTTTGTCGCTGTTTACTGGTGCTGTCTGGGGTAAGCCTACGTGGGGTACTTACTGGCATTGGGATGCCCGTATCATGTTTACCTTTGTGCTTCTCCTACTTTATATCAGTATTATGGCACTGCATAACGCATACGCTAAAAATGATTTAGCCGATAAAATCTGTGCTATTTTAGCTCTGGTAGGCACCGTTAATATCCCTATTATTTATAAGTCGGTCGACTGGTGGTACTCATTACACCAGCCAGCGACTATCAAGATCACCGATGAATCCACTATAGCGGCATCGATGGCTTACCCACTGGGCATTATGGTTGTTGCCTTTTATGCATTATACAGCTTGCTTTTGATACTACACGTACGAGCAGAGATACTGCAGCGTGAGAGGAAAACAAGTTGGGTAAAAAATATCGTGCTCTCAGTGAGCCAGAAAAGGTAGCGATATGACATTTTATTTTGATTCTTTACACGACTTTATTTACATGGACGGTCATGGATTATTTGTTTGGCTGTGTTATGTGATGACGATTGTAGTGTTTGGCGGTTTGTTTATTCTTTCATGGATGAAAAAGAGCGCGTTTATACGTAAGCAAGCACAGGTAATAAGGCGAGAGCAGCAATAACACGCTGCGTATTTTGTTGGGTATTTCAGCTTAATGCTATTTGTTTTGTACTCGTTTTAGTATGGCTACTTGCATATTTACTGTTTAACTCATGTTTACTCTTTTATTAAAGGTCATTGTTAATGCATCCAGTAAGAAAACAACGGTTGATAACCGTGCTTGTCATTGTGATTGCAAGCTCTATTGCCATAGGGCTTATCATCTATGCATTGCGCGGTAATTTAAACGCGTTTTACCCACCCACTAAAATCGTCTCTGGCGATGTACCTATCGGGGTTACCATCCGTGGTGGTGGCTGTGTTGTGCCAGGCAGTGTTGAGCGTTCAAGTGCAAACTTAAAGGTTAAGTTTGACATAACCGATGGCGCAAATAGTGTATCGGTTAAGTACGAGGGCTTACTGCCTGACTTATTTGAAGAAGGTGAGGCGGCAGTTGTTACAGGTAAGTATATGAATGGCGTATTTGTTGCCCAGGAAGTGCTCGCTAAACATGATGAAAATTATGTTCCTATAGAGGTCAAAGAGGCTGTCGCTGCAACCGGTGCAGACCATCAAAAAACATGTGAGGTTGTAAAGTATGATTCCTGAATACGGCCATTTCGCCTTAATTATTGCGTTATTTTTTAGCCTAGCGCTCGCTATTATCCCTATGGTAGGCAGCTACAATGGTAAAGTTGTTTGGATGCAATCATCTAAATCACTCACCGCGGGCATGGCTCTATTTATTACGATCTCGCTAGTTATGCTTGGCTGGTCGTTTTATGTCGATGACTTTACCGTAAAATATGTGGCTGGGCACTCGAACTCGCTACTGCCCGCACAATATAAAGTCACTGCTATATGGGGTGGTCATGAGGGCTCAATGCTTTTATGGGTGTTTATACTTGCTGGCTGGACATTTGCCGTGAGTTACTTCAGTAAAAGTTTACCTCTTAACTTTTTAGCGCGTGTGCTGTCTGTTTTAGGTATGGTAACGGTAGGTTTTTTACTGTTTATCTTGTTAACGTCTAACCCGTTTGATCGCACATTACCCTTGCCGCCGACTGATGGCAGCGACCTTAATCCATTCTTGCAGGATCCAGGCTTTATTTTTCATCCGCCCATGCTCTATATGGGGTATGTGGGTTTTGCTGTTATTTTCTCTTTTGCTATTGCGGCGCTGTTAACAGGGCGTTTTGATGCAACTTGGGCCAAATGGTGCCGTCCGTGGGGCAATTTAGCGTGGTGTTTTTTAACCGTTGGTATTGCGCTTGGTAGCTGGTGGGCCTATTACGAGCTTGGCTGGGGCGGTTGGTGGTTCTGGGATCCAGTCGAGAATGCGTCGTTTATGCCTTGGCTTGTGGGCACGGCTTTTATTCACTCATTAGCTATTACAGAAAAGCGCGGATTGTTCAAAAATTGGACATTATTTTTGGCTATTTTAGCTTTCTCTCTCAGTCTTTTGGGTACATTACTTGTGCGCTCCGGGTTATTAACATCGGTTCATGCTTTTGCGAGTGATCCTTCGCGCGGTTTATTTATTGGCGGCTTCTTATTTGTTGTTATTATTTCGTCATTAATTTTATTTGCGCTACGCGCACCGTTAGTTAAGTCAGAATCTGGCTTTACGTTGCTGTCAAAAGATGCATTTATGTTTTTAAATACCATCATCTTTTTCATATCAACAGCGGTAGTGCTTATTGGTACGCTGTATCCCATTATTACTATGGCATTAGATATTGGCGCTATATCTATAGGCGCACCTTACTACAACTTAATGTTTACTTACCTTATGGGCATGGCGGCGATATCAACTGGTATTGTTGTTACATTAAACTGGAAGCGAACGGAATCTAGCCGTGTGAAGACGTGGCTCAAGTCACCTTTATTCTACGCACTATGGGCGGGAACAGCCATACCAGGCATGATCGATGATGGTTACAGTATTTCCAGTGCTATCACGATATTTTTAGGTAGCTGGGTTATTTTTTCAACGATTACTGATTTATACCGCCGCGCTAGACCTCGCTTAAAGGGCCTTAAGGGGTTTAAAAAGCTATCGCCCAGTTACTACGCTATGGTGGTTGCCCATATTGGTTTTGCTGTGTGTTTATTAGGCTCCGCCTTAAATATGATTTATAGCGTTGAACGTGATGTGCGCTTACAAATAGGTAAGCCAATTGTGGTGGGCGATTTTGAATACGAACTCACGGATTTAAGGCAGGCCCGCGGGCCTAACTACAGTACTGTTATTAGTGAGGTGGTTGTCCGTGACGAAGGCAAGCTTGTCAGTACCATGTACCCTGAAAAGCGCAGTTATTTTTCGGGTGGGAGTATCATGTCTGAAGTTGCTCTGGATGTTACTTTCTTTAGGGATTTATATGTCGCCATGGGTGAGAAACTTGATAACACCGCTTGGAGTATGCGCGTGCATTACAAACCTTTTGTCAGGTGGGTTTGGTTGGGCGCGATTCTTATGGCTTTAGGTGGTTTGATTGCCGTTTTTGATAAGCGCTACAGAACAAGAAAAGTCGCAGAGTTATCGTCGGGCGTAACACCTAAACCATCAACCGCACCTGATAGCAACACAGGTGATGCAGTAGATGATGAGCCTAGTAGTGAGCATGCGCAAGATGATAGCGCGCCGACACACCAGCCAGCTTAACGTAATAGAGAGCAAAAAATGCAACGATTGAAGTTATTTATACCCGTTATTTTGTTTTTGGGCTTGGGCATTTTTCTGATGGCAATATTGCTGGCGGGCGGTAAGGGCGAGATTCCATCGGCGTTAATCAACAAACCAATGCCCGCCTTTAAGCTGCCTGCACTTTCTGCAAAAAATGGCATTGAAGATAAAAGCCTGCTTGAGCAAACAACCTTTGCAGGCCAGCCTTACCTTATTAATGCATGGGCAACATGGTGTGGGCCATGTCGTTATGAGCACCCTACCATTATTAAAATGGCTAAAGAAGGCGTTGCTATTGTAGGGCTAAATTATAAAGATGTAGCCGCTGATGCTCAGGTTTGGCTCAACGAGCTGGAAAACCCTTACACACATATTATCTTTGATAAGGAAGGCCGCCTAGGTCTAGATTTGGGCGTGACGGGCATACCTGAAACCTATTTTGTGGATGCACAGGGCGTCATCAAGTACAAGCACACAGGGGTAATAAACGATAAGATCTGGCTCGATAAGCTGCGCCCGATTTGGCTTGAAATATCCCAGTTTTGACTTGGAGCTAACTTGGTGAGCATGCATTAATCTAATGCAGCATTTGAATTTCGACATTTAAATGGCTGCATACAGTTTAAGAAGTATTGGCTTTTTTAGTTTCCCGCTTTGGGATGAGAGCCCTTCTTCTTATTGATTATTTCTCGCTCAAGCTTCGTTCACGCTATACGTTCAATTTAGGTTCACGCTAATTAAGTAAGCTACATTAATGCCACCAAAATACTCATTAACGCCCGAACATAACAATCAGACCACCAATGCTGTCCTCATTGCATGGCCGTACCCAACAAGTGATTGGCAGGCCAATTTAGAGGAAGCCGAAAAGTGTTACAGCGATATGCTTGATGCTTTTTCGGCGGATTACTCGGTTATTGTTTTGTTACACCCCAGTATTGATGTAGTTAGTTGGCTAAAGCGTTACAAGCCTAAAAGCACTGTCTGTGTGATTAATGCTATTGACTATGACGACACATGGGTGCGCGATTATGGTCCGCTGAATGTTGAAAGTATCTCCGCTACACATACCGCCAAACAGCAGTGGATGCGCTTTCAGTTTAATGGCTGGGGCGATAAATACCCCAGCGCGCACGATAATAATGTGACATCGGCGCTGGCAGTCTCACTCTCTAGGCTCCTCATTACGAGCGATTATGTACTGGAGGGTGGCGCTCTTGAAGTGAATCATCAGCGTGTTCTGCTTGCCAATAAAACATGCCTTCTTAACCCCAGCCGCAATAAAAACTTAACACTCAGTGAGCATGAATACATTCTTTCACGTGTGCTAAATATTCGGCATTTTGCCTGGCTTGACGTGGCCCCGCTAACAGGTGATGACACCGATGGTCATATCGATACCATTGCCCGTTTTGTTAGCGATAACCATGTTGTTTACACTCAGCCTAATCATGCCCACCCTGATAACAACACGTTGATAGAGCTTGAATCGCAATTAAAGGCATTGGCTGGTATATATGCATGGCAACTAACGGGCCTGCCAACGCCACAGGTTTTTAGTCGTATTGCGCCAAAAGTACTTTTGCCTGCGACGTATACTAATTTCTTGATTGTTAAAAACACCGTTTTCTGCCCAGCTTATGGCGTCAAAAGTGACATGGTTGCATTTAATATTCTAAAAAGTGTATTTAGTCGGTATAATCTTGTCTCAATTAATTGTAGAGCCTTACTTGAGCAGTGCGGTAGCCTACATTGTGCCACTATGCAGCTCACTGTTTAACGTGGTGGCATTATCCCTTGGTATAAACGTTGGTGCGACGTTATGAAAAAATTCATCCATGCTGCTGTTATTCAGCAGTCGGTAGCGGGTAATAACAAGCCATACAATAACGATCAAACAGCGCATTTAATACGTGATGCGGTAAAGCAGGGTTGTGAGCTAATAGTGTTACAAGAGTTACATGCTACGCAATATTTTTGCCAAACCGAAGACGTTGATCAGTTTGATTTAGCTGAGCCATTAAACGGTGAAACCTTTATTTTTTTTGAGGCGTTAGCCAAAGAGTTAGATTGTGTCTTGGTTGTGTCGGGTTTTGAAGTTCGTGCTCCGGGTTTGTACCACAACACGGCGCAGGTTATTGATGGGGTAAACGGCTTTGTCGGTAAATATCGTAAAATGCACATTCCTGATGATCCAGGTTTTTACGAGAAATTCTATTTTACACCTGGTGATGCCAATCCACCTTACTATGGCTTTGAGCCAATTCAAACAAAAGTAGGGAAGTTGGGTGTGCTTATATGTTGGGATCAATGGTTTCCTGAAGCCGCACGCCTTATGGCCTTAGCGGGTGCAGAATGCCTGGTTTACCCAACAGCGATAGGCTGGGATAAAAATGATTCAGAGCAAGAGCAAGAACACCAGCTTGACGCTTGGATCACCATACAGCGCGCGCATGCTATTGCTAATGGTATCCCCGTTTTGGTTGCCAACAGAGCCGGTTTTGAGCCAAGCCCTGCCACCGTAAAATGCCCCCAAACGGGTATTGAAGGTATCCAATTTTGGGGTAACAGTTTTATTGCCGGGCCTCAAGGAGAGATATTAGCGCAAGCGGATCAACAAGGTGATCGTATTATCACGGCAATATTGAGTGAAAAAAGCACAAAGGACATCAGGCGGATGTGGCCTTATTTTCGCGATCGCCGTATTGACGCCTATAATTATATTAATACACGCTGGCTTGATTAACTTGCCAGAAAAAGGGATATACACATTATGCTTAACTTAGTTTTAATACGTTTAGTCATTGCATGCTCATTGGCTTTTTCATCTGTTTATGCGCTATCTACGACACATAGCTTATCGCGTCATACAAATATGCTAGATCTTACTATCCCCAATGAGGAGCGTCAGGTTTGGCGTGGTGGTGATTGGCAGTACAATGGGATGTCGGGTTATATACATGTTATTTATATGCCACACCCTTATTCAGCTAAAGGCGAAGCGCCTGCCCAAAGTATGCAACTACAATGGGTAAGGACAGACCACGATAAAGAAGAGTCTGTATACATGGTCTCTGTAAATGAACTAAACCATAGTGCTAATTTTCAGTTTTCAGTACCCCGCTGTCTGAGTCAAACAAACTGTCAAACGTTGAATGTGTCTGTAAAATCTCATTATGAAAATCATGTTATGCCATTTAAGCTCATTATTGGTGGGTTGGGTCAATATGAACTTGTTCCTGTACCGTCTCCACGATCAAAAATAATCGCATTTCAAGATACGTTATAAACCCATACCCAGCCCGATCATCAACGATAGGGCTGACTCTATTCTTTTCATTTGCATCTCATTCGCAGTATTTCATTACCCAACATTCTGTTTTTAATAGTTTTCTAGAGCAATCATGCCAACACTGATATACTTCGCCACCGCATAATTCTTTGGCCGTTAGAGTAGGTATCACTATGCTAATTCGATTTGTTGTTGTTTTTAGTTTATGTTTCGCATTTTATGCGCACAGTGCTGTGGATGTTATTGAATTTGACAGTGACAAACAGCGCGAACAGTACCAAAAACTCAGCGAAGAGCTACGTTGCCCTAAATGTCCAAATCAAAATCTTGTGGGCACAGATTCATCTATTGCCTATGATCTTAGGCGCGAAGTAGCCAGGTTGCTTAAAGAGGGCAATACCGAAGCCGAAATCAAAACCTACATGGTTAATCGTTATGGCGATTTTGTGCTGTATGAACCCCCAATAAATAAAAAAACCTATATATTGTGGTGGTCGCCTTTATTTATGCTGTTAGTGGGCTTAGGCATCTTTGGTTTTGTTGTTTTTAACCGTGCCAAACTAATAAAACGTAACGAGCATGATAATAGTGATACACGCGATTAGCCAAGAAGAGGTTAATCCGTACGTAACGTAGTCAGACCAGCAGGTAAGTGACCTGCTCTATATTTAACTGGAGTTTAGAATGGCTTTTTGGCAAGTGATTTTACTGCTGTGCGTGATTGCATCGTGCTTTGTTGTATTACCGTTATTAAGACGATACGAATCAGATGAGCCAACCACAGTCAATGAAAGTAAGCGTTTCGATCGTATATTCTCACCTAAAAATGTAAAAAGCCGATTGCTTTTATTGTTTTTAGCGTTACTTCTTCCCGTCGCGTCAATTGTGTATTACCACTTCATGGGTCAAAAAACGGATTGGAAAATTCATCAACTACTCGAAAAATCAAGCTCGCTTACACAGCAAGATCGCCAAGATCTTTACGCCATGCTTCAAAAACGTACCAAGCAAACCCCAAAAAACGTGCAAGCGTGGTATGTGTTGGCCAACATGGCGACGGCAAATCAAAATACAGGAGAAGCCATCTACGCTTATCGCCAGATTTTAGTGCATAAGCCAGAGTCGCCAGATGTGATGGCCGATTTAGCCAAAGTACTGTTCGCCCAATCTGAAAACGTCATCACCCCAGAGATTAAAAAGCTCATCACCCAAGCTTTAGCATTAGATGATAAAAACGCTGATGCTCTTGGCCTTGCGGGTGTTGCAGCCTTTCAGGCAGATGACTACAATGCCGCAATTGGCTTTTGGAAACGCGCATTAGCTACTTTTAGACCCAACTCGCCTAGCGCTCAAGCAATAGAGCAGGCTCTCATAAAAGCAGAAGTGGCACTGCAAACTAAAGGCAAGGTTAAAAAGAAACCCCTTGTGCCCAAAAAAATGGTTCCTGAGAAAGATGATCTTAGTGAAATAGTAAAAAAAGGCGCGTCTGAGGCGTCAAAAGAAAAAGCCAAGCAACAAGAAGAACAAGAGCAGTCCATTAGCATTAGCCTAAAAGTGTCTCTCGATGAAAAAGTACGTGTACCTGATGATGCCGTGGTATTTATTTATGCACGTGCGTGGCGCGGCCCTAAAATGCCTTTAGCCATTAAACGCGTTACTGTTGCACAACTGCCTATGGATATTACATTAGATAACTCTATGGCCATGGCCCCAGGCATGAACTTATCTTCATTTAACGAAATAGAATTAGTGGCTCGTGTTTCTAAAAGTGGCAATGCTCTTGTGAAAAAAGGTGACTGGCAAGCGACAAGCGGAAAATTAAGCGTCGACAGCCTAACAGAAGCCGTTACATTAATTATTAACAAGCAAGTCAAATAACGTAAAAGTAAAAGACAAGCGAGTCATATAAATATATTGGATATATATGCGTTTAAAAAGTATAAAACTTGCTGGGTTTAAGTCGTTCGTCGACCCAACAACCGTGACCTTTCCGAGTAATCTTTGCTCTGTTGTTGGCCCTAACGGCTGCGGTAAATCAAATATTATTGATGCTGTGCGATGGGTAATGGGGGAGTCATCGGCCAAAAATCTGCGTGGTGAATCCATGACAGATGTTATTTTTAATGGCTCTGGTGGGCGTAAACCTGTAGGACAAGCGTCAATCGAACTTATTTTTGATAACAGCGATTCGACCATTACAGGTGAATACGCAGGTTTTAACGAAATATCGATTAAGCGTAAGGTGACCCGTGAATCTCAAAATATTTATTATCTTAATGGCGTAAAATGTCGCAGGCGCGATATTACCGATATTTTCTTGGGTACGGGGCTGGGTCCGCGCAGTTATGCCATTATAGAGCAGGGGATGATTTCGAAGTTAATCGAAGCCAAACCCGAAGAGCTGCGTGTTTATATTGAGGAAGCGGCTGGTATTTCTAAATATAAAGAACGCCGCCGTGATACCGAAAACCGCATACGCCGCACTTATGAAAATCTAGAACGTTTAACCGATATCCGAGATGAGCTAGAGCGTCAACTACAACGTTTACAGCGCCAAGCCCAAGCAGCTGAAAAATATACTGATTTCAAAAAAGAAGAGCGAGAGCTTAAAGCAGATTTACAAGCGATTCGCTATCAAAAACTGAAAGCCCAAGCCGATCAAAAACAACAAACGATCAACGAATTAGAGTTAAGTGTAGAAGCATCGGTGACCGAACAAGTTCGGCTCGATACGCTCATCGAGAAAAAGCGTACCGACTACACCGATACCAGTGATAAGTTTAACGAAGTGCAAGGCCGTTTTTATGCCATTGGCACAGAAGTGGCAAAGCTTGAGCAAAGTATCGCGCACGCCAAAGATCGTGAGCGGCAAATAAAAGTCGATTTAGATCAAACCGAGCGTGATTGCCGCGATGCCCGAGAACATCTCGAATCTGACAACATGAAATCAGAAGGGTTATCAGCAGAACTACTCGAGATAGAACCCGAGCTAGAAGACATTGCGCTTAATGAAGAGCTATCGGCCAGCACACTATTAGAATCTGAAGAGAACATGCAGCTTTGGCAGCAAAAGTGGGACAGCTTCAACCAAGACGCGGCCGCACCGCGCCAACAAGCCGAAGTACAGCAATCGCGCATTAAATACCTAGAGCAAGTCCAGCAGCGTTTATATGAACGCATTAAAAAGCTTGAGCAAGAGCGCGACGGCTTAGTTTTGGGTGACAGTGAAGAAGATATAGCCCTGTTAGAAGAAACACTTGGCGAAACCGATCTGCAAATAGAAGAGGCCGTCGAGCAAGCGCACAGCGTGAATAAATCGTGCTCTACATTAAAAGAGCAGATTCAACGTGCCAACGAAAACCGTGATCAAAAACGAGCACAATACCAATCGGCAAAAGGACGTTTGGCTAGTTTAGAAACGTTACACCAGGCTGCCATGGGGGACGCAAATAGCGCATCGAGCAAGTGGTTAACCGCGAATAAACTCGATCATTTACCCCGTTTAGCCGAGAACATACATGTCGATCAAGGCTACGAAAAAGCAGTAGAAGCCGTATTAGAGTCATCGTTACAGGCCGTCTGCCTTGAGAATAATGATTCCCCGTGGTCAGACTTAATTAGCAGTATGCAAACGCAACTGAATTTTGTTGAGCCCTGTCATATACCTCAACCAGCTTCAGAGGGCGACACATTACGCTCAAAAGTACAATCATCGCATATTCCCGAGCATCTATTACATGGTATCTACGTGTGCGACGATTTAAACACCGCACTCAGTATGCGCAAAACGTTACACAATCATGAGTCAGTCGTAACCAAAGACGGTTTATGGTTAAGTCCAAATTGGTTGCGTGTAGTTAAAGGCTCAAAAGACAACCAAAGTATTATTGCCCGTAAGCAAGAGTTAGATACACTAACGCTAAAAGTGGCCGATTTAGAAGAGCAAATCGCCGACGACAGCGACAATATCGATACACTTAAAGCCTCGCTGACCGAAAAAGAACACGCGCAATCAATGCTGCGCAAACAAAGCGACCAATTACAACGTCAATTTGCCGAGTTATCGTCACAACTAAGCACGAAAAGAGCCAAGGTAGAGCAGGTGATTGAGCGCCGTGCGCGTGTTGATAACGATATTGTGGATGTGCGCGAGCAATTAGAACGAGAACAAGAAAGCCTTGCGCAAGATAGACTCATCTTGCAAGACGCGATTAATGCCATGGAAGCCGACACCGAACAACGCGAAGTACTTGTGGTTGAGCGCGATACGATTCGATCACAGCTAGAAAACGCCCGTCAATCTGCACGCTCAGACAAAGACCGTTCTCACCAATTACAAATGCGCGTTCAGTCAATTAAAGCCCAGCTTGATGCCATTAAACTGGGTGTTTCCCGCCTAGAAGAGCAATCGGCACGCATGCAAGAACGCCGTGAGTTATTACTGGAGCAACTAGAGGAAAGCATCGATCCTACCCAGGAAAACGCGTTAGAATTAGAAGCCCTACTCGAAAAACGCATTTCGGTTGAGCACGAACTCAGCAAAGCACGCCAAAATGTTGATGAAACAGAAACAGCTTTACGCAGCGCCGAACAGTCACGTCAAAAAATTGAACAACAAGTTACCGTACTGCGCACACAACTTGAAGGTGCTCGTTTAGAAGCAAAAACTTACGTTGTGCAAAGCGATAACTTACGCCAACAGCTGATTGATGAACAGTTTGATCTTGATACTGTCTTATCGCAACTGGATGATGCGTTAACCGAAGACTTCATAGAGCAGGAACTTGAAAAGCTCGCGACGCGTATCAGCCGCCTAGGCGCAATTAACCTTGCCGCTATTGATGAATACAAAGTCGAATCTGAACGTAAAAATTATTTAGATGCACAAAACGATGACTTAATGGAAGCACTAGAAACGCTTGAAAACGCCATAAAGAAAATCGATAAAGAGACACGCACACGCTTTAAAGAAACCTTTGACCAAGTCAATAGTGGTATTCAAGAGCTCTTTCCTAAAGTGTTTGGCGGTGGCCATGCCTATCTAGAATTAACAGGCGACGACATGCTCGACACGGGTATTGCTATTATGGCCAGGCCACCCGGTAAAAAGAACAGCACCATTCATTTATTGTCTGGTGGCGAAAAAGCGCTCACTGCGATTGCATTGGTATTCTCAATTTTCAGGTTGAACCCTGCACCATTCTGTATGCTAGATGAGGTTGACGCACCCCTTGATGATGCCAACGTTGGGCGTTATGCTCGCATGGTGGAAGAAATGTCGTCGAAAGTACAATTTATATACATTACCCATAACAAAATAGCCATGGAAATGGCGCACCAACTACTGGGTGTTACTATGCATGAGCCAGGCGTATCACGCCTTGTGACCGTTGATGTTGACGAAGCAGCTGAACTGGCTGCAAGCTAACGCAACCTCACTGGCGAAGACAAAGGCTATTAAAATGAAAAACTTAAAAAGGATGACACGGTAAATGCCAGATTGGATTATTGTTCTTATTATTTTATTGATTATCGCGATTGTGCTTGACGGTCTTCGTCGTGTGCGACAGCATCGTAAAGAAAACATTCGTTTATCAAAAAGAGTTCACCTTGCCGATAAAGAAATCGAGGGGTTAGATGACGAAAACCTGAATGAGCACGTTAGTGAATTCCCATCAGGTGGCGCTCGTAAAAGCCAATCGTCTGAAAGCACATCAACCGATGACAGGCATCATACGCTGACGTTTGACGAGCCAGTGCCAATGTTGATGGAATCTATTGCACAAGAAGAGCAGCTTGATTTAGCGTTTGAGAAAGGTACGGACACAAGGGGTACAATTGAAGATTTAGCCAGCGATAACAGGCAAGAGCGCGATGCTAAAAAAGCCGCAGCGCAATCATCTTTAGGTGTTTTAGCGAGTTCACCCGGCGAGTTAGCGAACGAAAATATAAGCGATAATGACTTAGATCCACATGCCACCATCAGTATCGACAGCCACAACCAGAATAACGCAATGCCCACTAGTGAGCCCACACTTGGGTCACTTGATGATTTAGATGGTCTAGATGCTTTAGATGAGAGCGATAAAGTAGCCAAAGACACAATCAAAGAAAGTGACGACAAGCCTGCCAAGGATAACCCATTAAGCTTTAAAAACTATAAGCCAAAATTATCAAAGCGTGCAAAAGAAAAGCCCGAGCCAGAAACACACGATAACGAGCCACAAGAAGTGGTGATTGTTAATGTGATGGCTAAAAATGAAACTTTATTTGAAGGTCAACAATTACTGCAGGCCTTTGTTGATAATAACTTAAAGTTTGGAGACAGGGATATTTTTCATCGCCATGTAAAGGTGAACGGTGATGGAGCCGTGCTTTTTAGCATTGCCAACATGGTGGTGCCAGGTACGTTTGATCTGGTCAGTATCGACAGTTTTGTCACACCCGGCGTAAGTATGTTTATGACCTTGCCCGTCGATGAAGAGAGCCTTATCGCATTTAATATTATGATCGATACGGCTAAAAACCTTGCGAACAGTTTAGATGGCGAGTTAAAAGATGAAAATCGTAGCGTCATGACCGCTCAAACCATAGAGCACGCCAAAGAGAAGGTACTAGAATACGAACGTAAACGTCAACTACGTCATCGTTAGCATGTATTAAAAGCCCATTCTTTCAAGCGCAGCCTAATGAGCTGCGCTTGCTTACAACCGAGAACACTATGCCCAGCCATACAGGTGATTCATCACTGCCTGCGGCCATCCGCGAGGAAGCTGCACAACTTCACAGTTTATTACATCACCACAACAAACAATATTACGTTGAAGATGCCCCCGAGATACCAGACAGTGAATACGACCGCCTATTTTATCGCCTTAAAGCAATAGAATCTGACTATCCTCAATTGATGACACCGCAATCGCCCACTCAGCGGGTTGGCGCACAGCCTATTAGTGCGTTTAAACAAGTCGTTCATCTAAAACCGATGCTATCACTTGATAATGCATTTTCAGATAGCGATATGCAGGCTTTTGATAAACGCGTGAGAGAACGCTTAAAAAGTGACGATTCCGTTGAGTACAGTTGCGAACCCAAATTTGACGGCATTGCCGCTAGCGTTATCTACAAAAATGGTAAGCTCGATGTAGCTGCCACCCGAGGCGACGGCCTGGTGGGTGAAAATATTACCCATAATATGCGTACCATCGGATCGGTACCGCTTGAGTTAACCTGCGACAATGCCCCTGTATTACTCGAAGTGCGGGGTGAAGTGTACATGCCTAAAGCAGGGTTCGAAAGAATTAACCGCCAAGCAATAGAGAAAGGTGACAAACCCTTTGTTAACCCGCGTAACGCCGCATCAGGTGGGTTGCGCCAACTCGACCCTAAAATTACGGCTAAACGCCCCTTAGTTTTTTGTGCTTATAGTTTGGGTGTGGTCGAATACGCTTCTGAGCAAACGCCATTGCTAACCCACAGCGATACATTAAATTACCTAGAAGAACTGGGTTTTGTTGTGAGTAAAGAACGTAGCGTCGCCATTAATATTGATGCTTGTCATATATATTATGAGCAACTGGCTCAAAAGAGAGCGGCATTGCCTTACGAAATTGACGGTATTGTCTTTAAAGTTAACCGTTTTGATTTACAAGATACGTTAGGGTTTGTATCGCGCGCGCCACGGTGGGCGATTGCGCAGAAATTTCCTGCGCAAGAAGAGCTCACCACCGTTAATCATGTCGAGTTTCAAGTGGGGCGCACAGGCTCTATTACACCTGTTGCTAAATTAGCTCCCGTTTTTGTGGGTGGCGTAACCGTATCTAATGCCACGCTACATAACCGCGATGAGGTCAACCGCTTAGGCATATGCATTGGCGATACCGTTATTATCCGCCGTGCAGGTGATGTTATCCCGCAAATTGTTTCAGTTGTAGTGGGTAAACGCCCCAGCACTTCACAGGTAATTACCTTTCCAGCTTCTTGTCCCGAATGCGGCTCAGATGTGGTGGAAGTAGAGGGTGAAGCCACATTGCGTTGCAGTGGCGGCTTGGTTTGCCCCGCGCAACGCAAAGAGGCCATCAAACACTTTTGTAGCCGCAAAGCACTCAATGTCGATGGTTTAGGCGATAAAGTTATTAGCCAGTTAGTAGATAAAAACCACATTAGTAACCCTGCGCAACTATTTGATTTAAATAAAGAAATGCTTTCTAGCTTGGATAGATTAGCCGATAAATCAGCTGCTAATATTATTTCGGCGCTTGAGCAGGCCAAAACAACCACGCTCCCTAAATTTATTTATGCCTTAGGGATTCGTGAAGTGGGCGTGGCCACCGCTAACAACTTAGCACACCATTTTTACACGCTACACGCGATCAGCGATGCCTCTTTAGACGCACTAGAAGAGGTGAGTGATGTTGGGCCTATTGTTGCCAAATATGTGTATGAGTTTTTTAATCAGGCAGACAATATCCTTGTGGTTGAACAACTTATAAAAGCAGGTATTACTTGGCCCGCTATAGCCAAACCTGCTGAAGGTAGCCAAAGTTTAGCCAATCAAACATACGTAATAACCGGCAGTTTTGAGGGTATTAGCCGCGATGAAATAAAAGCAATTCTGGAGCAGCAAGGGGCGAAAGTTGCGGGGAGTGTGTCTAAAAAAACACAATTTCTGATTGCTGGCGAGAAAGCAGGGAGCAAACTCACAAAAGCACAAGACTTAGGTATTGAGATTCTTCATCAAGCCGATTTAACCGCTTTACTTAATCGTTTGAAGGCATAACAAGGTGCTGAATTTTAGGTGTGAATGCAATATGTTAAGGCTCATATATTTGCGGCTTAGTAAAAAATTCGCTGTTGTGTTACTGCTGTTAGCTGCAACACTTTTTGGTGGTTGTGCCAGCACGCCGCCCAAAAAGTTGGATAACCTATGTGATATTTTTGATGAAAAACGCAGTTGGTACAAAGCAGCCAATAAATCCTCTCAACGCTGGGGCGTGCCTATATCCGTTAATATGGCGTTCATGCACCAAGAATCTCGGTTTAAAGCCCGCGCAAGACCACCGCGCACTAAGTTTTTATGGGTATTTCCGGGGCCGCGAAAAAGCAGCGCTTACGGTTACGCACAAGCTAAAACGTCCACTTGGCGTTGGTATCAAAAAAAGGCCAAAAAACGGCGCGCAGATCGAGATAACTTTGCCGATGCCATTGATTTTATTGCCTGGTACAACGCGCAAACTGTCAAAATTAATAAAGTTAAACCCAGCGATGGTTACGCGTTATATTTAGCGTACCATGAAGGCCATGGCGGGTTTAAACAGCGTACATTTAAACATAAAACTTGGCTTAAGAATGTTGCATCAAAAGTACATCGCCGCCACAAACGGTATTATACCCAACTAAAACAATGCGAGCGGCGCTTACAATCGTCGGGCTGGTGGCTTTTTTAAATACCGGTAATACACCATTAAAAGCCATAAAACATAACCAAATAAGTAGCTAAAAACCTAAAAGAAGAGTGAAATGAGTAGCGAATCCATCGTATATGGCTGTATTAAAGAGCTCATATTACCTGATAAAAATACGCAGCGCCGAGAGAGTAATCGCCGTGCCCTAAACGATTTACCTTCGGTAGAGCAGTGGCCATTTTTATATAAAGAGATGTTCGCGGCGCCTGAGCACGGTTTTACCCTCGACGGAATACAAACCGAAGTGACCCATTTTGGAGCCTCGTACTTTGGCGTAGAATACGAATGGCGAGGGTGGATAGACAGTTTTGAAGCACTACTCGAAAAAATGTACTGGGTATCGGCGGTGGTACACCTAGAAACCGATTTAAACGGATTACATACCTTTACATGGGAAGCTAATGACGAGAGCCACACACCGGGCCAGCCTTTATCGCAAACACGCTGCGAATGGTCACGTGAAAGTGCTGTTTTTTAATGCTGTTTCAGTCTTTGGTGAAACAATAGCTGCTCAGATCAACTTGAATACTATGAATATATAGCCAGTAAATAGATATGAAAATAACCCTTAAAATTAGTAAGCGTATTCGTTTTTACACCATGATGATTGCATGCTGTGCATTTTTATGGATGATGGTACGCAACAATTGGATTAACCTAGAAACACTAGGTGGCTTTGCTTTCCTGGTTGTAATTATTATTGCAATAATGATCTTGGCAGCGGCAGCAGTAGCCTGGTTAATCCGTAAAATATTAAACACATTGCAGCAATCAACGAATAAGCAATCAATGAATAAGAGTACTGCGCAAACAACACATAAAAATGACGCTGATAATAGTCAATAACCACCCTTAACTTCATGAACAACACTGCAAAAAGGCTGCAAAGCATGCAACGCTTTAATACTATTTATGATCTCATCGAATCAGGCTTTACAGCTTACCCCACTAACAAAGCTTTTACCTGTTTGGGGCACACGCTGACTTATCGAGAAGTTGATCACCTAAGTGCATGCTTTGCTCATTATTTACAGCATACTCTGAAGCTACGAGCAGGCGATAAAATCGCTATTCAACTGCCTAATGTTTTGCAATACCCCGTGGCATTATATGGTGCTATAAGAGCAGGGCTTATTATTATTAATGTTAATCCACTGTACACACCTCGTGAGCTTACGCATCAGCTAAAAGATAGCGGCGCTAAAGTGTTGCTCGTACTTGAAAATATTGCCCATAACGCGGCACAAATACTGGATAAAACCGATGTAAAGCACGTTATTGTGACCAAGTTAGGAGATATGCACCCCGCAATAAAGCGCCATTGTATTCATGCAGTGATTAAATATGTTAAGAAAATGGTGCCAGAATATACCATTAAAAACGCTATTCCATTTAGGCACACACTTAAACACAACAACACAACTTTTACCCAACCGCAAGCCAAACCAAATGATATATTTGTATTGCAATATACAGGTGGCACAACAGGTGTGGCAAAAGGCGCTATGCTGACACACGATAACTTGTGCAGCAGCGTTTGGCAGTTATTTAACCATATGCCCACATCCTACACACCCGGTATAGAGACATTTGCCGCCTGCTTGCCGCTCTATCATGTCTACGCCTTTAATTTACACCTGCTTAATGCCTTTAGTCTTGGTGAGCATAATGTACTAATACCGAATCCACGCGATGCCAAGGCACTGACCAAAGCATTTACGCAATACCCATTTACGGTATTTGTGGGCATCAACACACTGTTTAACACACTGTGTAACTACAAACCGTTTACCTATATAGACTTTAGCGGTTTAAAATTAACGTCTTCTGGTGGCATGGCATTAACACCCACGGTAGGTAAGCAATGGCAAGCATTAACGGGTTGCGAGGTGGTAGAAGGTTACGGATTAACAGAAGCGTCGCCCATTATTAGTGCAAATACCCCCGACAAAAATAAAATGGGCTCAATTGGCTATGCTCTACCTGAAACCGACATTATATTTTTAGATGATAACGAGCAGCCCGTTAAACAAGGCGAACCTGGCGAGCTATGTGTTAAAGGCCCGCAAGTCATGGCGGGCTATTGGCAAAACCCAACCGAAACAACCAAATCCTTCACTCAAAC
>CAKZUG010000050.1 GCA_937920545.1 uncultured Saccharophagus sp. | reverse complement strand
GGTGCTTTAGAGACTTTCTTAATACCGTTTAGTGTTTGGTTTAACTCTGCGGGTGTTTTATTTGCAAGCTTGTCGGCAACGGTTAAATTATTAATTCGGCCTTCTTGTATGGCTTTTTTTAGTGCTGGGTTTTTGCAGCGTAATACAGCTAAATAACGGGCGGCTTCGGATGCCGACTTACCTATTAAAGTCGAGAGTGTTGTTTTAGATGCTTCATTTATTGAGTAATGACCTTGTATGATTTTTTCTACTCGATTCACTCTATCCCACAAGTTCATTCGCTCTCGTGATTCATTTTCATCCCACTGCATTTTATCTATAGTGAGTTGGTCTGGGCGTACTTGATAGATCTTTGCGGCAATTGTTTTAGCTTGCAATACATGGTGTGCGAGTAACCTGCGTTCACCTACAATAAGGTGAAATGACGTCCCCTCTCGCCACACAACAATGGGTTGAATTAATGCATCGACATGTTTTATGGTCGCTGCAAACTCTATGACGTTAATAAAATCGCCCAGCTTTTTTCCTGTCAGCCCACTCTTGCTTTCGATTGTTTCAATATAAGCATCGAGGTAATCACGGGCACTTCTTTCCAGGCTCTCTATTAAGAAGGGATGTTGACTCACAACATGTTGTATTTCTTTGGCTGTAATAGCTAAGCTGCGCGGATTGTCTTCATCGGCGTAAATACTGTCTACCGGCAGTGTCTTCACCAAGACATCTTTTACTTGCTGGCTGTTTAAGTGCTGGTTGGCGATACTTGACGCCCAATCTGTTTTGTTACTTGTACCTAATTTGGCCATTATGTTGTCCTTATTGAGCCCTTATGTCGGGGAGTGTCGTCCCCGTGTCCCGACTCGGGACAGCATTAAAAAGGTGTTGAAAAACATATTCGCCTACGCGGCTTGATGCTAAGTAGGCTTTATGTTTTTGATTTATATGCATCATGTATTTTGGCTCTATATTTTTTACGTCTCGCTCAGGGAAAGCCACAGATACAGGTAGGTAGGTATCTTCAGGAAAAAGTAAGTCCCCTACTTTACTTCGTAAGGTTTTAATTTGATCTCTGTGTAGGTTTGTATTTAGCCTCACTTTATTTGGGCAGAGTCCTATAATGTCCAGTCTCTCAAAATCTTGCCTGTTGAGGTTTTCTGATTCAATGGCTTGAAGCATGGCGTTAATACCCTGCGTCGATTTCTCTTCGGGTTCGAACGGAATCACGCCATGTGTTGCTGCGCGTAAAGCGGCTCTGAAAACAGGGCTTCGCGAAGGGCCAGTATCTAATATGACGACATCATAAGCGTTACACACGTCGTCTAAATGAAAGAAATCTTTTAAACGGTTAACAATCCTGTTAGGTGTGTTACCTGTCGCTTCTTCAAACGCAGTACAGACGGCTTCAAGTTTATCTGGGTGGCCTGCTAATATTTCTATGCAGCCTTGATCCATGTTGTTTTTTTTGGGGATTGTCACACTGTGTGACAAGACGCCTTTATCATAAAAAATATCAGCAATAGATGACCGCTCTTCAAAAAATGGATCGCCATCAAAGTCAGGATGTATCGGCGGTAACTGCGCGCCATTTGCATAAGGGGCAGCCTCCATACCAACCCAAAAATCACTTGAGTTGCATTGCATGTCGAGGTCAACAATAAGCACGCGCTTATTTTTTCTGATTGCGAGATATTCAGCAATAATACCTGTAAGAGTGGTTTTCCCCACGCCTCCTTTTTGATTAAATACTGCCAAAACTTTGGTTTGATATTGTGACATAACCGTCCTTAATTGTGAAAACACCCGTATGCTATTAATGTAATCCGTATGTTACCTTTTTTCAAGTGTATGACAAATTAAATTTTTGTTGGGTGTTATCGATTGTAATGAGCATGATCAAGGCGATTAAAATATAAAAATGATTTGTGTGTCAAAAGTGCTGTATTTACTAGAAAACGACTGTGGCCTCCTTGTATTTAGCACGTTAAATACTATAAAGTGTATAGCGAAAATCGTATAGTCTAAATAAGGTGTGTTTATGATTAAAAATGTATTTACAGGGCAGCGTGAAGACAAAACAGCGCCCTGTGTTATTCCTTCAAAAGTTTATTTGAACAATAAAGGTGGTGTAGGAAAAACGACAAACTCATCACTTGATGCTGAATACAGTGCATGTATTAAAGGGCAGCGTGTTTTGTTAATAGATTGGGATGGCCAGATGAACCTGACGGGGCATTGGATTGGCGTTGATGTTGATGAAAAGGGTAATCTGATGACACCCGTCCACCCCGATATTGATCCTAATGACGAGGAAGACAAGGCATTATATTCTCACCGCTCCTCTATTATAGATATTTTCTATGGCAAAGAGGTGTTGCCACACCCTACGTATATTGGACCTGAAGATATTGATGATTTGATTAGCCCGCGTGTTGATATTATTGCTGGATCTCGAGAGGGTATGTATCAATTGCAGCATAACTTCGATACTGCTGTTGTGTCACACGGTGTGACAACTGAAAATACGGTAAAGGGTTACTCGACACGAAAACTCATACAACGTTTAGCTGAATTTTGTGCCAATCCTGAGTTAGGCCGTTACTATGATCAAATTATTATTGATGCTGGACCTTCCGATACACCTTTATTTCGTGCGGCTATACAAGCTGCAACGCACATCGTAACGCCTTATAAACCAGAGGAATATTCATTTATGGGTATTACAACGCTGGTAAATAATATTTTAAGTGCAAACAGTAATAGAATGGGGCGAGCTGAAAAAGTAAAATTTATCGGTTTGTTACCGTGTATGGTGGATAGAGGGCGAGGTGGGTTCCATGAGGATTATATCCGTGACGCCATGCAAGATTTTTCTCATTATCATTTCCCTGAAGGTTATCTGTTGATCAATTCGAAAAAAATATCTTCTAGGCAGTCAAAAGTAGAGCAAAAGCCGGATAGCGTATACAAATTACGTCCTTCAGATCCTATCCGAAAAGATTGTGAATCAGTATTTAATTATGTACATGGCGAGGTGTTTGGGCATGGTGAGTAAAGCAGGGCGCAGAAGGCCAAGTTTAGGCGGTGCAGCAAGTGTAAGGCCAAAGACAGAATCGCTTGTTCAGGCAAGTGAAGCGTTAAAACGCATGGAATCAGTACAGGGATTTATTGATAAAGATCAGCGTGATGTTATGTACATCTCGCCAACCGATATACAAAAAACATTTAATGCGCGTTTTATACCGTGCAGTTTACAGGAGTTTGCCAGTGTTGATTGGCCAGATACAAGTGAAACAGTTGAAGTGGCATTGGATATTTATCCCGTTATTTTAAGTGGGCATGCTTGGTTTGATGAATTAACGGATGTACAGAAAAAATTATTCTACGGGTTTTTAGGCAAAGTGCATCATACTGCTCAATCTATGGTTGAGTTGTTACAAGCACAACCTATTACGTTAGAGCGGGAGCACGAAGGAGAACAGACGTTTTATATTGTGGATGGAGAGCGTAGAACTCTGTCGTGCTTGTATACAAAAGGCAAGATCCCTGTCATCAAGGCGCAAGTATTTAACCGTCGTTTAACGCATTATGAGCGAGCCATGCTAAAAGATGTGGCGAATACAGGTGAGCCATTAACCACATTTGAAAATATTCGCTCAAAAGAAGCCATTTATAATGCATTAGCCGAAGCGCCAGAAATGAATTTGCGGGATTTAGGTCGGCTACTAAGGATCAGTAAAAACCAAGCGGGGTGGTTTAAAATGTTAATGACGCATCCAGATCAGGCTGCTTTTTATCAGCGTATTGAATCAGAACGGTTAGGTTGGCGACAAATAAAGTATCTTCTTGATCATGGCGTAAAAGCAAGTATCGAGGTGCACGTCAAGCACACCCAAAATACAGAGGCAGCCAAAAAGCAGCCCGCGAGAGTGTCACACGGTGTGACACCGACACCTCCTACCGCTGAAATCGATGGCGATACATTAAGGCTGCAAACAACCATCAGCGAAAAAGTTGGCTATCCATGCGAGATCACACAAACCACAAAAAATGGTAAGGTAAAGCTAGCTTTTGAGGTCAAGATGGATGATTTTGAGCATTTGTTGGCAAATTTAAAGCCCATTGACTTAAGCGAGTAGTATGAAAAAAATTAACCCTTTGAAGCAGGCGCGTTTAAGTCAAAGCAGCATAAAAAAGCGTAAGGTAGTATCCGTAAGGATGGCAGAAGAGCTCGTTAACACCATTAAAGAGGCGTTAAATAAAGGTGGTTTAGGAATACGTAAGCGAAGTGCATGGATATCTGATGCTATTTGCTTACTGGATAAAGAGTTTAATGCTATTGACCAAGACGACAAAATATTATTTTTGAAGCAAGCACAATCTATTAATGGGGAGGGCAGTTCATTGCCCATCACACTATCCGATAATGCAAGTGAAAAACTCGGTCAAATACGTGGTTTTTGTGAAAAACACACACCTGAAATTAAAGATGCCCAATCGAGAATTATACATTTAGCTATTACCCTAAAACTGGTCAAATCGAAAATAAAATTAGATCAACTTTGATAGAGCAAAGTAAAAAGCGGTGAATAAAAAAGGGGGTAGGTGAGGGGCATAAGCAAACAAACGTGTTGCGCTATCAAGATTAATACGGTTAGGTTCTTACTTGTACTAAGGCTAATGCGAGGACACCGGCAATAGCGGGTGATTTTAGCTAACTGTTGTTAGGTTGCCTGATGAGTAGGGTGATAACCTATAAAAAAGCTATTTTAAGGGTACGCCTGGATGCAAGCAGCCTTAAAATAGCGGATTTAACGTGTTATAAACAACATCAACTTGATGTTTACTCTTTTGAGGTTAATCCTTTAATCCTCTGAGTCCCTTACCCAGTATTGTACATCTTGGCTTTCTAAAAAAGGGATAGCCTGACTACCTTTAAGCAGTGCTATTGTTGCAATGCAGCCACTTTGAATACACACAGACGAGTGTACCGTCACCAAAGTTGGCGCATCCACAACAGGCCATCCTGTGTTAGTGTTGATTATATGGCTGTAGCGCACGCCGTCTTTGAGTAGAAAGCGCTTGGTGTCGCCGCTGCTTGCTAAAGCACCTCGTACAAGCGGGATGACTTCTTCGGAACTTTCAATGCCCACAAGCCACGGTGACGCATCACGACGAGGGTGCGTCACTTGTATATCGCCACCAAGATTAATTAATACCGATACATCGGGAAGATATCGCAGTGATAATTCGCAGAGTTTGCTCACAGCATACTCTTTGCCAATAGAGCCAAAATCTAACTCCATCAAGTGGGGAAGGGTGACGTGATTGTCGTTGACGGTGACTTTTTCCCAGCCAATAAAGGGAAGGAGTGCGTCAATTTGAGCTTGAGATGGGATATTGTCACTCCCATCAAAATACCAAGCCCTTCGAAGAATACCCGAGGTTAAATCCATCAAGCCGTCTGATAAATCAAAGCAAGTTTGCCCAAATTTGAGGAGCCGTAATGACTCATCATCTAAAGTAACAGGGCGGCCTTGACTGTTGTTGATCGCATGGCAGACGTTACCTGGCAGATAACGGCTAAATTTTTGAACGATACGGTCAACTTCGCCAAGGCATATTTTTGCTAAAGTGTGTGCAATAAACGTATCTTGAGTCTCTATTAAAACTTCACACGTGCTTGCCATAGAGTAAAAAGAAGCGCTAATAAAACTATCGTGTTGCGTAAGTGCATAGTGTTGTTGTGATACAGGATCAACAAACTTCTGCCCAATCATAATACTTCCTTGGCGTAATACAGGATCGCCAATCTAGAATGAATAATTAAACTGTAATATCAACGCATCAACACTTGGAAATACTGCTTCATTAGTGAGTGGTTCGGGTAATATAACCCCCGGATTCTCAGGTGTTTGCGTGTAGTACTCTAAGCGTACAGCGTAGTCATTACCCTTTTTGTTTTTAAAGCCGTATTTCAAGCCTATTGTATAGGCGTTTAAACGGCCAATACGGTAATCGGCACTGATATAATCAGGCTGTGTACTATTTACAGATAAAAATGGTTGATAAAAGAAAGCCTCGTCTTGCTGATAATAGCGAAAGCGAGGCTGAATATAATGGTTGTTATTCAGTAAAAAGCGATATTTTATATCCAGTGTTTGGCTGGAAATATCCCAGTCATCGTCAGCAATACGAATAGATGCGTCTAAAATAGAGCGAGAGAAATGATATTTTGATTGGGCAAAAATAGCTTGCTTAAAGCGCGTATCAGGACGAGATTCAAAACGCTGACTTATAGCTTCTCCTTGATTATTAACAGTGCTAAATAACTTATATGGATCATTGAGGTAGCCATCCACATCAGACAAGCTTAAGTTAAATTGCGTAATCCAACGTTTGCTCATGACTTGCGTTAAACCAAAAATAACATCAACAGTATTGCGGTTTTCACTGTCTATGTCACGTGTTAAATTAAAAGCGGTATCAAAATCGTTCTCATTATTAAACTGCCCACTATCAACGACCATTTCAGACAGCGCAACGGGGCGACCTCCAACAGGGTCAACAGAATCAAACGATAATGACGCACCTAAAGTTAACGTTGTATTTTTTGTATTGAAATAACGGCTGAAAGAACTGTTTAACGCAATAGATTGATAGTCATATTCTCGTGAGACATTTGCGCCACCAGAATAAACCCACTGCCTATTTAAAGGTTGTGTCCACTGTGCTGATAGCTGTACCCGCGTATCTCTAAATGTATCATCAAGCGGTGTGGTGTTTGCATCGACGGTATATTGTCCATTACCGGACGGGCGAGTAAAGGTCTGGGGTGTGGCTTGCTCTATGGCTCCATTGGCTGATGCACCAGTAAGTGAGTCAACAACGACTTTTAGTGAGAGTGAATGATCTGTGCTGTATTCTTTCGTGCCGCTGACAATGGCTTCAATAGCTTGCACGCGGTCAGGCTCGCCATAATATAAAATAGCGGCGTCAATATCCCATTTTTGAGCATGCACATTCGACCCTAGTAATGTACACGAGGCACCTAATAGAGATTGCGTAATGTTTTTATGGTTTAGTTGCATCCGCAGCCACCTCCAGCAAATCCACGACCGCCACTTGTGCCTTCTTTACTAAAATAAATGTGGTCATCAAGCGATAAATCAACGGCATCGGCCGTTAGCGCCATGTCGTCCTTGGCCAATGTTCCTCTTTCCCAAGCGTGAACACCCAGTTGGCTACAGCCTCCTAAGTTAAGCAGTAAGAATAAAAATAGTAAGCGTCGCATAATATGATTCCATATTCTTCATCAAAGATTAATCTTCAATAGTAGTACTTATCAAAAAAGTATAAATTGATATACATCAATGAAGCAGGTAAACGGTATTTATACCCGTCAAAAAAATGATACTTAGCCACCAGTAACGGGTGGGAAAAAAGCGATTTCGTCACCTGGTAATATCTCACTATGATCACGACTTAAATCGTGATTAATAGACGCCAATATAGCGCTGTTAGTTAAGGCGTCCCATTTAGTATCTAAATGGGACAAATAATTTTTTAAATCTAGAATTGTTATTGAGCCGCTCTTTTTTATGGTATAAAAATCAACGTCTAATTTATCAATATTGAGCGTTTCACTGAGTTGAGCAAAAAATAAGATTGTAATCATCGTGTTCTCATTAAAAGAGGAATAAAAATAATATAAATAAGTACAAAATACATATTTTATTATTACAATACATGAATAAATTTCTAAAACCTATGACGTTATCTATAAGGTTAATATGCTAGCACTAAAAAAATTTATAGAATCAAAAAAAGTACAAAATTTTATTATTACGCTTATTATTATTAATGCTGCATTATTAGGCCTTGAAACATCAGCCGCTATTATGGACGAATATGGATGGTGGATATTACTACTCGATAAAATTATTTTGGTTGTGTTTGTTGTAGAAGTAATGATTCGTATTTTTGTATATCAAAAAGTTTTTTTTAAAGATCCTTGGAGTGTCTTTGATTTTAGCGTAGTTATAATTGCATTAATACCTGCAACAGGCCCCTTTGCTATCGTCAGAGCACTGCGCGTTTTACGTGTATTACGCTTGCTAACAATGATTCCATCGATGCAGCGTGTAGTGGGTGCGCTCTTAAGTGCCATCCCAGGTTTAGGTTCCATCGCCTTAGTATTGCTTATTTTTTATTATGTGACAGCGGTAATGGCTACGCACTTCTTTGGTGAAGCTTACCCTCAATGGTTTGGCGACATAGGTAAAGCGTTGTATACGTTATTTCAAATAATGACATTAGAAAGTTGGTCCATGGGCATTGTTCGCCCAGTTATGTCAACATACCCGTTAGCATGGCTGTTTTTTATTCCCTTTATTCTTGTGGCTACTTTTACCATGCTTAATTTATTTATCGCAATTATTGTTAATGCAATGCAAAATTTCAAAGAGAGCCAACCTGTAGGTAAAAAATCCAGTGCCGCTCATAACACCCTTATTTTAGATGACATAAATACCCAGCATGAGTTAGCTTTAGTAAAAGAGCAATTAAATGAAATTAAAAAAATACTAGAAAGAAAAGCGTGAGTGTCACAGTGAGATTTTATCAAAAATAAATTAAAGCAGGCCGTTTAGCGATGGCAATAAACAACCATGTTATCGTTTTTATGTGGACGTAACGTACAGAATTTTTTAAGGTATGTGTCATATATTACCTGGCTCTCTATGTATCGTTCTATATATGCCACTGTATCGTTGCCTTCGGTTGTATCATGTAAGCAGTATGTTCAGCTTAAGTTAATGCACGGGTTATAATTTAATGAAACTATTCATAAAGCAAGTGATCAGAATTGCGTATACTTGATTAATTGAGTGAAATATTACGCATGCAGTCATATTTTATTGACTTACAGCCTTATAATGGTTAAATAACAACACGAGTAAAACCGATTAAAAGCGACAAAAGTACGCTTAAAGGTTTGTTTTATTATATTAAGCAAACCGTAAAACTTGTCATTCTATTATATTAAAATTACCGTTGGATATTATGAATAATAAACCCCATACCTATGATGCAATTGTTGTTGGATCAGGCATCAGCGGCGGCTGGGCCGCTAAAGAACTCTGTGAAAAGGGCCTTAAAACGCTAGTAATAGAGCGTGGACGCGATGTAAAACATGGCGATTACCCAACAGCGAATAAAGATCCTTGGGATCTTCCGCATAAAGGTGCTGTGCCAGAAGAAGAAATGGCACGTGACTTTTTTAAGCAAAAAAGAGGCCCTTTTATTAATGAATACAATAAGCATTTTATGCTTAAAGATTCAGATCATAGTTATGATGAGCCTAATCGTTTTGATTGGATACAGGGTAACCAGGTGGGCGGTAAATCTCTCACTTGGGGGCGTCAGTGCTACCGCTTAAGTGATATCGACTTCGAAGCAAACGTAAAAGAAGGTATCGCTGTTGACTGGCCTATTCGTTATAAAGAGATTGCACCTTGGTATGACTACGTCGAAAAATTTGTAGGTATTAGCGGTGAGAAGTTAGGTCTTCCTCAGCTTCCTGATGGGCATTTCTTAAAGCCCATGGACATGACGTGCGTTGAAGAGCATTTACGTGATTCTATGATGGACAAATTTGGCCGTCACTTAACGATTGGTCGTTGTGCTAACTTAACAGAAGCCGTAGAAGGTCGTGGGCCTTGTCAGTTCAGAAATCGCTGTAAACGTGGTTGCCCATTTAAGGGGTATTTTAGCAGTGTGACAGCAACATTACCTGCTGCAGAAGTAACAGGCAATTTGTCGATGTTACCTGACCACCTTGTTGAGTCTGTTATTTATGACGACGAAAAAGGCATAGCAACAGGTGTGCGAGTTGTTAATCAGCTCACAATGGAAACCAAAGAGTACTTCGCAAAGGTCATATTCTTAAATGCATCAGCGCTCGCCTCAACCGCTATTTTATTAAATAGCCGCTCTAAACGCTTCCCTAATGGTTTAGGTAACGACAGTGATCAACTAGGTCGTAACTTGATGGATCACCACTATCGTGCTGGTGCGCGTGGTTCATTTGAAGGCTTCAAAGATAAATACCATAAAGGCCGTCGTCCTAACGGCATATATATACCCCGCTTTAGAAACATTGACGAAAAATCGAAACACCCTGATTTTGTTCGTGGTTATGGTTACCAAGGTCAAGGCATGCGTTCTAACTGGTCACGTGGCGCCTACTGGAAAGGTTTTGGTGAAGACTTCAAAAACGAAATCATGTATCCCGGTGATTGGAATATGAATATTCTTGCGTTTGGTGAAACTCTGCCTTATGAAGATAACACTATTAAACTTAACTTTGATAAGTTAGATAAGTGGGGACAACCTACAAAAGTTATTGATGCGACGATTCGTGAAAACGAATACGCCATGCGTAAAGACATGAAATCTTCTGCGGTAGATATGCTAGAGGCCGCAGGCTTTAAAGATATTGTTGGCTACGACCAAGAGCCTATTTTAGGTGCGTGTATTCACGAAATGGGCACAGCGCGCATGGGCCGCGACCCTAAAACATCGGTATTAAATGGTTTCAACCAAGTACACGCAGTTAAAAATGTATTTGTAACCGACGGTGCATTTATGACATCTTCCGCCTGTCAAAACCCGTCTATTACCTATATGGCCATGACTGCACGTGCTGTTGACCATGCGGTCAGTGAATTGAACAAGCGTAACCTATAATACGCAAGAACAACGAGAGAACATTATGAGTACGATTGATCGACGTGAAGTACTAAAACGCGCGGCTCACGCTATGGGGTACACCCTTAGTGCTGCAACACTTGCTAATTTGGCAGGCTGTGCAAAAGAGCCAGTGAAACTTGTTGATGCTAAAGGTGACACTATTAGTGAAGCGCCTGCATCTAAATATGCAATATTGACACAATTACACGCTGACACCATCTATGCATTAAATGACGTTATTATTCCCTCCGGCGCGACGCCAGGTGCCAATGATATAGACGCCATAGCCTACTTAGATAGCTTTGTATCGATTGTATACGATGCAAAAAAACAGGCTAATTTTATCAATGGTTTAGATTTTTTAATTACGGATGTAAAAGACGCGTATAAGAAAAATTATGCCGATCTCACAGAGGCTGAAAAAGTAGCCTATTTAACCGTGCTGGAAGAAGAAGTGTTTGAAGGTAAGGCTGAAAACCAAACGGGTAAACATCACTTTTATCGTCAGTTTAAAGGTATGTTATTAAATACGTATTATCAGTCACGCGTTGTGGGTGAAGAGATACTGGCGTACGACCCTGTGCCTGGTCAACAAATAGGCTGTTATGATTACGATGGTAAATCATGGTCGTTATAGCCATTTAGTTTACATGCATCATATTCTAGCAATATGGCTAAAAAGCGATTAATCTTATGATTGATCGCTTTTTTTTGGTTAAAAACTAACAAATACATAGGTTTAAATAATGAAAAAAATAGTACTAGGATGCATTGCTCTGGCAACAAGTTTAATCGCCAGTTGCGGCATTGACGACGTAGGCACGGCAGTCGATGATGGGCTCACAACATCACGCCCTTTTTATATGGGCTTTACATCTGTACCCTATCAAAATACAGCAGATGCTATTAAT
>CAKZUG010000049.1 GCA_937920545.1 uncultured Saccharophagus sp. | reverse complement strand
TTATTTATTGGCAGTGGATCGGGTAAGTGGGCCTTGCTTGCCCCTGTTTTTGTACCCATGTTACTGCTAATTGGTTTGCCGCCTGAAACCACGCAAATGGCCTACCGTATTGGTGACAGCGCCACCAACATTATCACTCCGTTAATGCCATATTTTGGCGTGGTAGTCGCGTTTGCACAAAAATACAATAAAGATATCGGATTGGGCACACTCATCTCAACCATGTTGCCGTACTCGGTGGCTTTTTTATGTGGTTGGACAGTGCTGCTGATTATTTGGGTGGTATTAGGCTTACCACTTGGCCCCCAAGGGTAAACACCATGATAAAAACGCCGTTGACACTAGATGTGTTCATCATTATGGATACAGTCGCCCGTAGGCAAAGTTTTGCTAAGGCCGCAGAAGAGCTCAACAAAGCCCCCTCGGCGATTTCTTATGCGGTTCAAAAGCTAGAAGACCAGTTAGGTATTACCATATATGAGCGCCAAGGCCGACGATCGGTATTAACCCCCGCAGGGGAATTACTGCTTAAAAATGGTCGAGATATTTTACTCAGCACGCATAACCTTGCACTACAAGCCAAGCAAGTGGCCACCGGCTGGGAGCCAACATTACGTATTGCGGTTGAATCGCTGTATGCATTACCTGATTTTTTTAACCGCGTAGATACGTTTCTAAAATCCCACCCGTATATAGAGTGCGATATTCAAGAGGCTGTTTTAAATGGCGGTTGGGAGCGGTTACTCAATAACGATGTCGATATACTTATAGGTGCAACAACACAGGCACCACAGCATAGTGGTTTGCGCGTGGTCAACATTGGCGAAGTCTCGTTAAAATTAGTGGCTGCTACTCACCATGCCAAGATAAAAAATATTCAGGCATCACCCCATGCGGCGATAAATGAATTACGCCATATTATTACCCACGATAACGCTCAAACATACATTACTAAAAGTGCCGGGTTAATTGATGGCAAGCAACACTGCTATGTTCAAACCATGCAGCAAAAAATCGAGGCCATAAAAGCGGGGGTAGGGATTGGTCATTTACCTTCGCATTGTGCCGACCTGCTTATTGAGCGCGGCGAGGTGATTGACATTTCAATTAAGCCAAAAATACACGCCATATTTTTGGCTTACAAACTTAAAAACAAAGGTAAAGCGCTGCATGCGTTTAGCCAGTTATTCTTGTAACGTACGAAACGTCTATACTGTTACTCGCTAGTAATAGCGTATTCTGTGAGTTTACTAAGAGACATACTTTTCAATAAATGGCTATGGCATGCTTCAAGTTTAAGTGGCGGCGCACACCCCGCCGTAAGCGCTTCAAGCCATCGGCTAACACACAAACACCAATAATCATTGGCCTTTAAACCCATAAATCCATACTCTGGTCTGGGTGTTTTAAGATCATTCCCTTGGCTTAAGCTGTAATCTAAAAAAGCATTGGTCAGTTTGGCACAAACCCAATGCTTACCGCGATCCTGTGACAGGCTCTCACAAAAGCCTGAACGTGTGACCCCTGTTATAGGGTCAAAACAACAAGCGATTAAATCATCGCCAAATACATTTTTTTGCGTCATGTTAGTTATTACTTTTAATAAATGATTTTGCAGGAATGCGGTAGCGTTTTAAAATTTTAGCGTCGGTTTGTAACGCTTCTTTATGGTTAACCATGATCTTCTTCTTATCGTCTGAGGTAAACGTAATAAATTCTTGCGTATTATTTTCAAGCAATTGAATAAAGGCATTAAAATCATCAAACGCCAAACCGTTAACTTGTTCAATAACAGTGGGCCGCCCCCCATAACCTTGGTTAATCTCTGCGCTTAACTTACCGGTTATAACCACTGTTTCATGCTTGCTTGGGGTACTAAACTCACGTGCTTTTTGATTAAAACGGCTAGGTACGCGTCGATACGCGTTAATCAGACTTCTATTTAACGGAGAAAAAACAAAACCTGCATAGATATAATATTCAGGTGGGTGATCAAATTGCATGCCCGCACTTAAATAAGGTGAGCGTTTAGATTGCTCTAACAATAAATCGATATTGATTATCTTACCGTTTCGCACCACCACTAGTGGTATTGATTGCCCAGAAAAATACTGGTCAAAAGCATATTTATAACTGGTACGTTGGTTTTTTCTAAATTCAATGGTCCCATCATTCGCAATATCATAACCATCTACGTTTAAAATAACATCGTTAACACGTAAAACGCTTTCGGCTGGCGTGCCTGATAAAACATGTAAAACTAAAATACCAAATTTATCTTCCGGTAAATGATAAAAACGTTGCATGGCTTTATTGGTTACCGTTTGCCCAACAAAACCATCGTTAATAAACCCGTCATAGGTACTGTCTTGTACGTCTGTTAAAAAATGTTGAACAACGCTTGGTGGAATAAAATAGCTCAAATTCTCAGCGCCACCACCTTTAAGCGACTGCATCGCAATGCCAGCTATTTTACCTTTTGATATAACGGGTCCACCACTGTTACCCGAATTCTGCGCAGCGTCCATTTGGCCTGCTAGTAAAAAAGCATTTGAATGTGCATAACGTCGGTGTTCGGTACGCGATAAAACACCGCGTGTTGTACTTAGGCTCCGCCCCCCCATAGGGTAACCATAAAGCGTTACTTCCTCCAGTGGCTGAGGTAGTTTACCGAGTTTTAACGGTGAAATGTCATCAAAAAAAGTGGGGTCACTCACTGTTAACAGCGCAAGATCGGCGTCATGCGAAATAAACGCGACTGTCGCCGTATATTTTTTAGGGCTGTTGTTTTTTTGTACTTGTAAAAAATTAGAGTATGCCACAACGTGCGCATTGGTAATAATACGGTTACCTGAAATAACGGCACCAGACCCTGTGCTTGCCCCCGTATCACCATCGCGCCAAGGTTTTAAAAAATTTGGCCAAGCAAAATCGTTGTATACCTTAACAACCGCACTTTTAACTTTTTCATTCGCCATGACATGAGTGGGCGCAATGAATAAACAGAAAAAAACACCAAGTAGTACGGATATAGCAAGAGGGTTAAAAAAAGTATGTCGTAAAACGCTGGGTTGGCGCATAAGAGTGTATCCCTTGTTGTTTTATTTAATGTCGTTATGCTACTGCTTTGAACAAAAATTTTAAATAAGTAGGTATTATGGCACATTATCAGTTAGATCATTTCTCAACGCCTAAGCACACCGCTTGCCAAGAGATATGTGTTTTGGCAAGCGGTGTTGCATTAACCGAAAATCTAGGCAGTTTATTACGTCTAGCCGATGCGTTTGGGGTAAAACATGTGTATTTTACAGCACCCAAAAACAACATAACCCAAAAAAAAGTCAAACGAGTTTCACGCTCGACAGTCAATACTGTTAGCTGGAGTAGCGATGTCATACCTCTGGATTGTATTGCCAATTTGAAAGAGAACGGCTTTAACATTGTCGCTTTAGAATTAACCTCACAAAGTCAATCATTAAGAACGTTGACATTAAGCCAGAATAAAAAAGTATGTTTAGTTGTGGGCAATGAAAAATCAGGTATCAGCGCAGACGTATTAAATCAAGTTGATCACGCCGTATTTATCCCTATGTACGGAGAAAACTCCTCTATGAATGTCGCGCAAGCAAGTGCAATTGCTTTGTATCAGCTAAGTCAAACGGTTTAAAGCTTTGCGGTTGATGCCTTCCAGTTTATATTTATAGTTAAATACTTACAATTTAAGCCTTGGAGTAAAGCCCATACGATCAAAATAAGTCAATTTTGTCTCGTTATTCAACCCAATAATACGCACTGATTTTATCGACAAAGGGTATTTATTGACCCCCAATAATTTTTATGTAAAGCTAAAAAATGTAAATATAGTGTGTTTTATCATGTGTACGTACATTGCCATTATGAGTATGTACAAGCCAAGCTAAGCAATAACTAATAACTAATAACTAATAACTAATAACTAATAACTAATAACTAATAACTAAAGGAACGTGTTATGCCATATATGCACCACTCACTGTGTTTTTTGTTAGCGTTTATATTCATCCCATTGTCTGTTTCGGCAAAGCCTAAAGGTTTTGCGCACAACGCCGTTGTTGAATATCACTTCGGTAAAGATCAAAAGGGCAATGAAATTGATCTTAGTGATTATCGTGGTAAGCCAGTTGCAATTATATTTTGGTCAACTGAGCGCACAAACTCAATTACCTTGCTGCAACATTTTGAACAAATTCAACGCTTAGAGAAAGAAAAAATTAAAGTCATTGCTGTTAATGTTAAAGACGAGCGGCGTACTTTCAAAAAAATTGCACGTCAATTTTCCGATTTCACATCATCACTTGTACACGATAAAAAGGGCCGTATTACCCGCGATTTTGGTATGGATAGATCAGAATTTATCGTATTACTTAACAAGTATGGTCAACAAAAAGGCATGTATAGAAGCTATAAAGAGGCCGATTTAGATACTCGGTATAAGCGTATAAAAAAACTTATTCAATAAAAATAACGCCAATCATGGCCCTTTTGACGGGCGTATTCTAAGGCTGCCCTTTAAAGGGCGATTGTAAATATAATGTGTATAAAAAATAAAGCAGTGTAAGAGTAAATAAAGCCGCAATAAGTAAAAATTCTGCGTGTGTAAACAATGTGCTAAATGTACTTAAAAGATGCGCTTGACTAATCAGCCAAGGCGACGCAAATTGACCCGAGAAACCGGCGATGGCCAACCAAGCTTGGGCTCGCCCACGCGTATGCTGTTCATAATGTTGATTAATTGCATTGATTAATGTTGGGACAAGAAAGCCAAAACTGAAACCAACAACGCTAAGAGCAATTAAAATAGACGTTATATTGTTTGGCCGCGCGAGTAAGATGTAGCCCGTTATACCGAGTGCTGCCCCTAAGCTAATGTTTATTCTAAGCGAAAATCGACGATTAAAAGGAATAAAACTTAAGCTTCCTAATGTAGCAGCAAGTGACGATACGCCTAATACCCAGCCTATTGCTTGGCTATTAAATGCAAGAGAGTCTAAGTGAAGTGGAACTTGCGTTACGTAGGCATTAAGCCCTGCCATAGTCACAAAATTTATAAGTAACAACGCTATAATGGCAGGCGTTAATGAAAACGCCTTCGATACAGCTTGCGTATTTGCCGTGGCGTTTTGCTGATTATACGCATTAAGATATTGCTTTTTGGGTAAGTTAAAAATAAAAAATAGGGGAGCCAAATAGATTAAAAATACCCAGCGCCAATGTAATGCAGCCAGCAAGCCAGCAACAACAAAATAAACCACACCAGAAAACTCCATGCTAACGCCCAGTAAGCCAGTCGTCTTACGCTGTATGGAAATATCGTTAATATTACCTATCCATGATGTTGTACCCACAACTAAACCTGCAACACTTATACCTAATATAATACGGCTAACAACCACAACCTCTAGGTGAGTTGCAATGAAACCGACGACTCCGCTAAACGCGTAAAGCCAAGCGCTGATTCGCATTAATCTTTCAGGTCCAACAGTGTCACACAGTTTGCCCGCCATAATAGCCGCAAGCGCTGTTGCGCCTGCGGAAAAACCAATCAACGCAGAAATAATAAAACCTGCATGTGGGTGGGCGCTAAAATAAGCCAACATTGAGGGGATAGCTGGCGCAATCACCGTACCAGACATCACCGTGCAGGTACTTAATAATAAAACAAAAATAATGTGCTGATTGGGATAAATCATGTATTAACCTTGCGTTTTTAAATAGTAGCCAACGCACATCGGCGATAACCAATACCTACTATGTGTTATATCTTTTATGTTGATATTATAAATAATGAAACAACAAGGCTGCGATTAAGCATCCTGCATAAATATGTATGTGATCCAAAGCCGACTAAACAATGATGCGCTATATTTGTAAGCCTTAAGCAGTAATAATCAAAGAGATATTATGCTTGGGAAAGTCTGATTAAGCCTTGCCGATCATACAATTTGAATACTGTTGGCAATATCAAAGCAATTTTGTTCTAAAATTAGTATTTCTAGCCTGTTATCTACCCATATTGGCAGATAACAGGCGCAACTCACCTATAGAGGC
>CAKZUG010000048.1 GCA_937920545.1 uncultured Saccharophagus sp. | reverse complement strand
GAAGTCAGCACAATCGAGCGCGTGGGCGAAGATTTACAAAACCTAGTCCCCGAAGCACGGATTCGGATTGCCCACGGGCAAATGCGCGAGCGCGAGCTCGAAAATGCCATGTCCGACTTTTACCATAAGCGCTTTAATATTTTGCTGTGCACCACCATTATTGAGACAGGTATTGACGTACCCAGCGCCAATACCATTCTGATTCACCGCGCCGATAAATTTGGCTTGGCCCAACTACACCAACTGAGAGGCCGTGTTGGACGCTCGCATCACCAGGCTTACGCCTATTTACTCACGCCGCCAACAAAAGTCATGACCGCCGATGCAGAAAAGCGGTTAACCGCTATTTCTCAGGCGCAAGACTTAGGCGCAGGGTTTACACTTGCCTCCCATGACTTAGAAATTCGGGGCGCAGGCGAGCTGCTAGGCGACGACCAAAGTGGCCAAATGCAAACCATTGGCTTTTCACTTTATATGGACATGCTGGATAAAGCGGTTAAATCGCTGCAAAAAGGCGAAGAGATTAACTTTGAAGAAACCGACCACATAGAGATCAACTTGCGTATTCCTGCTATTATTCCCGATGACTATCTACCCGATATTCACACACGTGTTATTTTGTATAAACGTGTGGCGTCGGTTAAAAACGATGGTGAATTAGAAGATTTGCAAGTAGAAATGATTGACCGCTTTGGTTTATTACCCGAACCGGTGAAAAACTTGATGCGACAAACACGTTTAAAATTTACCGCCGAAAAATTGGGCGTGAAAAAAATCGAAGCGAATGCAACGGGGGGGAAAATCGAATTTACACAAAAGCCAACCATTTCACCCATGACGATTGTCCAGATGGTACAAACTCAGCCACAACATTATAAAATGGAAGGGGCAAACCAACTGAAATTTTATTTTGAGATGCAAACACCCGATACTCGCATCAAAACCATTGATAATGTGTTACGCGCCCTTCAAAAAGCGTAACTCTTGTAACAGCTGTTACAGCTAAGTTGCGACTAACGTTCAGAGAGATTTATGATTAACCAAACAACACCATTAACAGTGGTAGAAAACACATGCTTAAGCGCCACACTAGTACACCGTATATTACTAATAAGCACATTAATATTGGGGACGTTAACAGCGTCCACACTTCATGCAGCTACAACTGAAGAGCAACCTTGGTATCAAGTTAATATTATTATTTTTGAGCGTGTATACAGTAGCGAAAATGAGTATTGGTCAAAAGATCAGCCTTTGATTTACCCTAAAAACATGATTCAATTAACAACGCCAAACCCACAAAAAACAACCCAAAATGGAAGTACTAACCAAGATCGATACACTCAACCTAGTACTCACATAAAACAAGATATAACGTTTACCCCCGAGCAACCTTTTACACGGTTAGACGATGAAAAAGGGTTACAAGATACCGCGAGGAGGCTACGTAATGCCCGAAACTATCGGGTTTTATTTCATGAGTCATGGCGTCAACCGCTACAAGCGCTAAATAAAAGCCCTGCCATTTTAATAAAAGGCGGTGATATTTTTGACGACCAATACGCATTAAACGGCACCATCACACTGGGCATTGGCCGTTATTTACATACAAAAACCCATTTATGGCTGACAGCGTTTGAAGCCAATTTTGGACAAGAGACTGGTGCCTGGCCAGCGCTACCGCGCCCACCCAACTATAACGATCTAGGTGAAAAACCAGCTGATGACAATAACAGGCTAGATCATAACGATCTAGTGTCTCACACTGCCTTTAGCCATCATAACAATAACAAAAAACAGACACGCTTTGATGAAAAAAATGTTGAGTTGAACTTAGATGGTAGCCTTAAAACTCAGCCGTTTAGCAATACAGATATTCACTTCTCGGATACAACATTTGATAATGAGCATCCGGTCGATCATATTATTAACAAACGTTACGTTATTAAAAATATCACGGCATTAAACCAAACACGTCGCATGCGCAGCAATGAAATACATTATATTGACCACCCTAAATTTGGCGTCATAGTCAACATGACACGTTATGAACAGCCTAAAGATACATTACCCAAAGATAATACGGATAACACACTAGATGGCTCAGCGGATCAAAATATTGAAATCAGTATACCCACACCTAGCTTAGGTTTTTAACATTTTGAGCCGTTGTGTCTCTAGATATCATGGTGTATAAAAATCAAACAAAGACAACATGATACTATCTAAAAAGTAGCGCACTATTTTTTAAATAGTGCTCGATCGTCTATTAAAATATATTTGGCTGGTAATAAAGGCTCGCGAATACTGTACTCCAAATGACTAGGCGTATGCTCAATACGAGCCGATACTGCTGGCGGGCAGGTTCCCGAGGCAATATGCTGCAATGCTCCCGCTAATACGGCTTCATCAGGTGAGCCGAGTAAATGATTCAAATCATCATTCACACGACAACCAAGCACCTCATCATCAAAAGTCGGCGACTGCGTAGGAATAAACCCGTTAACATAATCACCAAAACCTGTGTTATTAACACCTTGAGATTGAATAATAAAGTAGGTTTGCCCACAATTATCTTCTGGTATAAAACTAAAAGGTTTTCCACAGGTTTTATTGCCTATCAGTACGACCTCAACGCCCACACCTTTTAAACCATTGATGACGGCTTCACTTGCTGAGCATGTATTCTCCGTTGCCAAAATATACACTCGGCTTAAGTCGACACTTGGCAGCTTCCGATTAGTAAAACGGTTATTATCGTAATCAATTTCGACATCAACAAAACCCAAAGGCCTAGACGATCTGACTTTGTTGTTACTTTGTGACTGATAATATGTTTTATTGGATGTATTTTGAGAGCCAGCGATCATATATGCAATTTGAGCGGACAGCACTAAGAGACCGCCACCGTTATAGCGTAAATCGATCACAAGTTCGTCTATATTTTGCTCATTAAACTGAGTGAATGCAGTAATAAGACCAGATTGAGAGTGGCGATTAAATGTGTTGTACTGCATGTAACCTACACGGCCAACATCCGTACTCAACACTCTCACATTTTGCACAGCTGTAATGGGTATATTATCTTCAGAGGCAAGTGTCACCACCTGCTCTTCGTTATCGGGCGTTATAAAAGTAAACGTGTAGAGCTCACCCACACCACTGGGAAAGAGCGCTTCATTGAAAGTATCTATATCCGAACTCGACGTTGAATGGATAAAATCAATACCGTTAATTTTAGAGAGTGTCGCACCGCGTTGAATGCCAGCCTGATCTGCAGGGGAACCTGTTTCGTTATAGCGTACAACCAAAGATCTTGGTGGGCTAAAGCGATTAAAGGCCCAGTTAATACCGTATCCCGATATAACACCGCCTTGACTACGTTGATTATTATCTGCTGTTGGAACAGAGAAATGAAAGTTATCTTTGAGATTGCCACTTTGCGTCAACTCTGTGGTTTTCAATTGATTAAAATAAGCTGGAACACTAAAAAGCTCTGGATCGTTATCCGGCACCTCATCAAACCACAAATATGTCTCATAGGTAAAAGCACGTAACCACAATTTTTCATCTAAAGTGGTGCCAGGCCGATCAGCAAATGGTTCGCCACTAAAAGGCTCGACGCCAGACCTGGGCGCCTCACACAAAGCCGCATGTGCCGCCTGAGACGTAAACTGACCTGACTCCCACTTCGCAGCAATTGGTGAATCTACCTGAGCACTCTGATGACTATTATTTTTACTAGAACCACCACAAGCAGATAAAAATAGTACCAAAAAGGCGTGTAGCAATAAATGCTTAACAATCCACCGAAAATACCTACACTTCATAATGCCAACCTTTATCGTTATAATTCTCATAGATGAATAATATTCTCGAGCTACAGTTAAACATTAATACTATCTAAAACGCCAAACAAGTGGTTAATGTTAAATTAACACGCAATAAAATGAAACAGTTGCGCTGATCAACCCATAACCAATAATTTTTGAGCATAAAAAAAGGCGTATTAATGATTATTAATACGCCTTTTAGCAACTGCGGGTAAACTATTTAAGTACGGTTAATACCTTTTCTTTGATTTCTTCTAAGCTGCCTATGCCTTGAACTTGATGACAATGGGGCTTAGCGTTTGCTGACCGCTCAGACAAAGCACTGTAAAAATCAACAAGTGGTTTTGTTTGAGCATGGTAGACAGATAAACGCTTGCGGATTGTTTCTTCTGTATCATCAGCACGCTGCATTAAAGGCTCGCCAGTCTCATCATCTAACCCTGCCTGCTTGGGTGGGCTGTATTTAACATGATAAGTACGGCCAGAAGCCTCATGCACACGACGACCACTTAAGCGAGAGACAATTTCTTCGTCATCAACATCAATTTCTAAAACGTGGTCAATCATGACATCAGCTTGCGCTAGTGCCTCGGCTTGAGGAATAGTTCTTGGAAAGCCGTCAAACAAAAACCCGTTTTTACAGTCATCTAGAGCGATACGTTCTTTCACTAGATCAATAATAATATCATCAGAAACTAAGCCACCCGAGGACATGATATCTTTTACCTTTACACCTAAAGGTGAACCAGCTTTAACGGCTGCTCGCAACATATCACCCGTTGATATTTGAGGAACATTATAAGCCTCCATAATAAAGTTGGCCTGTGTACCCTTACCCGCGCCCGGCGCGCCCAAAAGAATTAGTCGCATTATAAAACCCCATTTATTGTAAGTTAGAGCGTTATACCACGTAAGGTGCATATAACCGCATCAAAAAAGGGTGCTACAATACACTTGGTACGGTGTTTAAACAAGGTTAGCTAGCACCATAAAAACAACTCAGTCAATATACATGACTGCACCTAATTCTAGGTTAAATTATAAACCTAATTTTTGCAGTAAAAGTATTACTGCAAACAAGACAAGACAAGGCAAATGCCTCCCCATCATATTTTTTTCTTAAAATTGAACTTTCTGCATTTTCAATTGACTCAAATAACATTTAACCTGTGAGGTGTTTTATGCAAGCGATAACGTTTAAATTTATCTGTACATTACTACTACTGACTGTTTCTGCATTATCTATTGCCAGTAAACCTGAAATTTACTCCCATAAACGCAAAGGTGCTATAAAAGGTACCGATGTTGTTGCTTATTTCAGTTTACAACCTGGAGAAAAAGCGATAAAAGGCTCAAAAGAATTTACCCATAAATACAAAGGCGCAACATTCCGCTTCGTCAACCAAGCAAACTTAGACACCTTTAAAGCTACGCCAGAAAAATACGTGCCACAATACGGCGGGTATTGCGCCTTTGCTATCTCTAAAAACTTCACAACGTCTATTCGCCCTGACAGCTGGCGTATTATTGAAGGTAAGCTCTACTTAAACCACAATAAATCCTCACAGCGCACGTGGGATAAAAATATGAGTGAACGTATTGCCGCGGCTGATGCTAATTGGCCTACCGTTTTATCAAGATAAGATAGGTATTCATGAGAAACGCTCTTATCAATTTAAGTAATAATAAATAGTGATAAGAGCAACACTCTCAAGACACTTTACTGAACAACGACTAAACGCAAAATTTGTGCCTTACCGGTTTGACGACTGTTTGCAGCTAAATATATAGATCCATCTGGTGCTATTTGTGTCTCTCTAATGCGTGCAATATCACTTAACACAACGTCATCGCTAAGAACACTATGATCGCTGATCCTAACGAGGCGTAATTCCTGACTTTTTAAGCTGGCTACCAATAACGCACCTTGCCATTTAGAAAACATTGTACTGTCGATAAAATCAACATCGCCAACCGCAATAGAAGGCGTCCAATAATGTTTAGGCTGCTCCATGCCTTTCATATGGGTTTTATCCGTAATTTTTGTTCCGCTGTAATTCACACCATAAGTAATCACGGGCCAACCATAGTTATTCCCTTTTTTAATGAGGTTGATCTCATCGCCACCTTTAGGTCCATGCTCTGTCGACCAAATATTGCCTGTAGGGGTATGTAATGTCATACCCTGCGGGTTACGGTGACCATAACTCCAGATATGGGGCAGTGCCCCTTCTGTATTCACAAACGGGTTATCTACCGGGATACGGCCATCATCATGCAAGCGTATAACTTTCCCGTTAGCACGAGATAAGTCTTGTGCCTGCTTTTTTTGACCACGGTCACCAATACTAAAATAGACGTACCCCTCTTTAAACACAAAACGGGAGCCGTAATGTTGTCTTGCCGCAATATGAAGATCTTTATCAGCAGAGTAAATTGTTTGCTGTTCTACCCATTTGTTAGCACGTATTTTCCCTCGCACGACGGCCGTCATTGAGGCCGTACGACCAAAACGCGTTACACCTTTGTCTTCACTGTATGAAAGATACACCCAACCGTTTTCTTTGTAGTTAGGGTGAAACTTAGCATCAAGCAAACCACCTTGACCTTTTGCTAACACATTAGGAATGCCTGTTATTTTGGTCAGCTGACCATCTGATTCACGCCATAATATGCCGCTTCGCTGAGCAATTAACAAATCACCACCAGGGAAGAAATCAACCGACCAGAATACACCTTCAGCCTCAACGATACGCTCTACAAAAAAGGTATGTCCTTGGGCAGAGTTTATGAGGCCAACCTGTTTAGGGTTAAACAAACTCTTATGTTTATTCCGCTGATTATTCTGCTGTAAATACACCGCTAACTGTTTAATTTCAGCCTCTGATAAAGCATCACTAAAGGCTGGCATACCAAGATCATCACGACCATGTTGAATTAAATGCGTTATCTCATTTACACTATTTACATGTTGATATCGACTCTTTAGTAAATGTCCTGCCTGTCCATTATCGCTATGGCAACCACTACAGAGCTCACTAATAATCGCTTCAGGCGTTTTTGCGTCTAAATGCATGGGTAAAAATAAACAAATGAAATAAAACAGATAAAAACGATGCATAAGATCTCCATTAATAAAAAGTATAATTATGATTACGTAAGCATCTAATAATACGTGTTATAACAATCGCGATGATTACAAACAGCCATTTACATTCACAATAGTAGGTATATGAATAAGACGAGATCAATGGTGGCGCGGACCATTACGTTTTTGATGGCTAAAAAAAAGAGCCTGACGGCTCTTTTTTATCGAGTAATTAAATACTACTTATTAAACACAATGGTTTTTTGACCATTGAGTAACACCCTACTCTCAGCATGCCATCGCACTGCACGCTGTAAAACAACGGCTTCAGTAATACGGCCCAACTCAACTAGCTCCTGCGGCGTATTTGAATGACCAACACGCTCAACGGCTTGCTCAATAATAGGGCCTTCATCTAATTCGGCCGTCACATAATGTGCGGTAGCGCCAATAAGCTTTACGCCACGATCATAAGCTTGATGGTAGGGCTTTGCACCTTTAAAACCCGGTAAAAAAGAATGATGGATATTAATTGCTCGTCCCTCTAGTTTTCGACATAGGTCGTCACTGAGAATTTGCATATAGCGCGCTAAAATTAAAAGCTCCGCTTGCGTACCATCCATAACATCCAAAATTTGCTGCTCTTGTTCTTTTTTTGTCTCTTTCGTGATGGGTAAATATGTAAAAGGCACGTTATACCATTCACATAACGCACGCTGATTTTCATGATTTGACACAACACCTACAATATCAACAGGCAAGACACCTTGCTTCCAACTATTTAACAGATGATCTAGGCAGTGCCCCCACTGGGAAACAGCAATAACAATTTTAATTTTTTTCTCGGCTCGCGCTAACGTCCACTTCATATTATAGCGGCTGGCAATAGAATTAAACGCACTGGTAATATCATTAAGCGACTTTGGCCCTTCTACAGACTCAAGTAAAGTACGCATAAAAAAACGTCGGGTACTGCTGTCTTCAAACTGCGAAGATTCACGAATATTAAACCCTTGAAGCGAGAATAGACTAGCAACAGAGGCGACAATTCCAGGTTGATCATCACAACTAAATTTTAAAACAAGGTTTTCTATTTGGTCATTACTTGAAGGTGTCATGGGTAAACTCTAAAGATAAAAATTGAACGCACTCAAAAAATTTCACATGTATTCAAAATATGGGTACGTCAATTAAATACAAGTCTCATGAATTAAACGGTAACAAAACATATAAAAAATATAGACATTAACAAGAAAGGAGAAGAGAAAGATCAATAAAACACGCCCACATATTTGTAGGCGTGTAAAGTAGATTACTGGTCTTGGTCTAACTCATAATAGGAGAAAACAGAAGACTGGTACGCGCCAACTTCACTAGCCGAGTTCGCTTGACCAAGCTGAGATACCAATGAATTACGCTCTTGATCAGTTAAAGCATCAATACTACCACGCTCAACCTGTTGAACACCTAGGACAACCTTGTCACCACCACTATTACGAGTATCAGTGTATATAATTTTTTGGCTCTCTGATGGACGAGGTGCATCAAAAACAGCTTGAGAAATAGCGAAGCCAATTTCTGTATTCGTTCTATCCACTAACTCGTATTGCTTAAACACCAAACCATGCTCTTTCGCTACCACTTCAGGATTAGAGCCGCCTGCAATTTGCGCTTTAAAGTCATCGGCCAAAGCTTGTAATCGCTCTTCGGTTTTCTGATCTTTTAACGTCGCTATTACTTGCGCTTTCACATTATCCAATGGATTGGTGTGTGCTTCTTTATACTCTTTTTTACGTAACACAACAGCCTGTTCATTAGAAAGCTCTAATACATCACTGTTTTTTCCATCATTTAAAAATTTATCGTCAAAGGCTGCATTGCGTACAACTTGATTTGAAGCAAGGCCAACGCCCGATGACTGGGTAAATAAAGCCGTTGTTTTAAGCGTTAAGTTTAGCTCTTTCGCTATAGGAGCCAAATCCTTATCACCAAAAGTTAACTCTTCAATATCAGATATCAGATCAACATAAATTTGCTCAGCTTGCACACGCTTAAGTGCTAATTCAATACTCTCTTTCTGATCGTCTAATGAAGGCGGCTGTATTTCTTTTTTAGACACTACTTTAATTATGTGTGTTCCAAATTCTGTTTCGACTGGTTCTGAGACATCACCTTGGTTTAAACGTGCAACCATAGCTTCGAATGCTGCAGGATAGCTACCTTGCACCAAAACACCTAAGTTACCACCTAATTCTTTTGAGCCTAAATCATCAGAATATGTTTTAGCTAACAAATCAAATGATTCACCTGCAGCTAACTTAGATTGAATATCACTTACTTTCTCTTGTGAACCATCTGAGTTCTCTATCAATATATGTGCTACTTCAGCTTCAGCACTGCCTTTAAACGTTGCAACTTGAGTATTATATTCATTCTCAATGTCAGCTGCAGATATAGGGATATCTTTTGCTAAGGCATCAATTGACACCTCTAAATATTCAACTGAAACTTGCTCAGACACATTAAATTGGCCAGCGTTTGCAGCGTAATACGTTTGAATTTCGGCATCAGATACGTCTACCGCTTCAGCAATAGGCCCCTGAGCAATGGTTAGTTGAAAAAACTTTCGTTTTTCATTAATAATGGCCGCTAAAAGCTCTAATTCTGTTTGAGTAACAAATCCAGACTGACCTAGCCCCACTGTCTGCTGACTTATAATGTAATCGCCAGCGAGTGCTTCTTTGTAAGTTGCTGGTGTGTAACCTGACTGCTGCAGTAAACGCCTAAATGATTGGATATCAAACTTACCGTCCACTTGAAAAGCTTCTTGCGAACGAATTTGACTATTAAGTACTTCATCAGAAGCCCCTAACATACCCTCTTTACCCTTTGCAGTTAAAGCCTTACGTTGAAGTAGCTGGGGTAAAACTTGCTTT
>CAKZUG010000047.1 GCA_937920545.1 uncultured Saccharophagus sp. | reverse complement strand
AGAGGGTGAGAGGGTGAGAGGGTGAGAGAAAGGAAAGCCTATAAAAATAGGCTAATCAATACACAATGACATTGTATTCGCTGCTGCCGTTGTATCATTCAACACATCGGCAGCAGATAAATATCGCGCTTCGGGAAAGATTATATTTTAACCATAACTTCAGAGAACTAAGGGTTAACCAGAACACGATAAGGTATCTCGATAGATTCAATATCATCAGATACCGTAATCATGCCATCATCTATCATACTTTCTTTACCTTCTAGGGCACTTGACCGACCAATCATACGCACCGTGAGTACTCTTGATGCACCCGCCGGAAGGTGGACGCTACGCGGGTAACGGTATTCGACTCCAGCCACTTCGCGGTTAGGCGCAATAGATACCGTCATATGCCGTCTTTGTGCGCTGTTGTTAGTGAGCGTGATCTTTTTAGCCATATCGATATTACGATCACCCACCGTCATATCTTGGGCTATCACACTTGGAGCAACAGTTAGTGTACTTGACGTAATGCGGTTCTGCTCTGGCGGAAAGCTATTGATTCTCTCATTTGTCAAACGGGGGGTTTCACAAAATATACTAGAGGGTGCGCGCGTGTTAGTAACAACCAAAGCGTCTTCGGGTAAATCGATACTCACGTCGCCGCTGGTTATTTTTGCTGTAAACGTCACATCACCTAAGCCCTCGTTCTCACCCTCGCTGCTGCCTCCTTTTAGGTCATCATCTAGATAAATAAAAGGTATATTCAAAGGGATCACTTGATAAGGCGTTAAGCGCTCAAAATGAACAACGCCGTTATTCTCGATAAGAATATTTTCTGAGTCGGCAGACACTTCAAGCTGTATAGCGCTCCCTTCCCCTAAGAGAAGGTCGCCTGCATTTTTTATATTTGCCCTTAATAAACCATACGAATACGCATCACGGCTACCAGAGTTATTACATGCTGCAAATGCACTTCTCGCACCAAACTCGGCAACAACACTGTTTGCGGTGAAGAAATCATCAGCACCAATAACCGTACTTTCATCTATCACAGATAGTGCAACACCATCATCTAATGATCTATCAGAACGGGTAAACATGTTATCGAAAGCTATTTTTTTATTGTTGGTCGTGAAATCGTTTTTTACATCTCTAAACGACACAAATAAAGAGCCGCCAATATGAAACGGCGCAACCGCATTTGACCCCATACCCCGTTTTGCAAAAGCGCGATTCATAACGTTGTAGTCGTCAACATCATTGGCGTACGCAACTTGTAACAAGGCCTCTTTAACCGTTAAAAAGTTATGTGTAGATGACAACATCTGTAAACTCGTTATAAAGTAAGTCATCATGCGTTCTTGCGCTTCACTAAATGACAAACGGTGCGTTTCATTTAATAGCGCAACATACGCCTCTAATAGTACCGTTGCTAAAACTTCACCCGCATTATGCTGCTGGCTATTTGATGGGTTAAGTGGCCTAAAAGGATGATTAAATGATAAGGTTTTGCGCGCATCAATATCATCAAAGACTAATGCGTTGTAAGCCATATCTGTTGTGTAGGGCACTCTGCGTTCACCAAAATAAGCTGAGCTAGAGACAAAATCAGTATACCCATACAGGCCTTGGAATTGCTCATTCCCCGCGATAGTACGGTCTACTTCTTTAATAAGGAAAAACAACGCAATAAAATCTGACCACCCCTCGCGGATAGCAGACCGCTGAGAAAGCGCCCCCTGTAAATAATTGGTTAGCCGTACTGTTAAGTGATGGCCCCACTCATGCACAGCGATTGATTGACCAATGGCGGGGTCTCTTACAGGGTGAGTGATATCTGCGCGAATACCTTGCAGTGTAATAACCGGATCACCACAAAAGTCAACGTCAGGTGACGCGCAATCCAATAAATCAAAAGCGTCGCCATCACTCATAAACATATGCGGCGGCGTTGTATTATTAAGGTTATCAACAAAAACCGGTTGCCTTTCTAACTCTTCAAGTGTGTCATCATCGATAATTAAGACAGCGCCTTTGACACCCATTGCGCCCATGGTATCGAGATTTTTATATACCTGAGATGATGGGCTGGTAATATCAGACGCACACTCGCTTGACACACTGTAGAGTGCCATCTTATTTTGTAATGCTGCGGGGTTGGCAATGATACTGCAATCTTCCTGCACCTGAGCCACCACAGCCGTCCCCGATACACGCTCAAAATCGTATTGATTATAAAAAGAGTAAGCAACATCGTTTATTGCTAGCTCAGCAACCTCCGTTGCCCCCGTTCCGTCTCCTAATGAAAAGCTAACAGATCCTTCTAAACGGTAATCGCGCTGCGCTACAGGCGCGTTATAAAACATAAGCATACGAATAGACGGCGATAAGCCATTACGCGCATCAATATACCGAGCATTATTGTATGGTCTAATATCGGTTTGGGGGCCAATAATAGGGAGCGTGTCTTGCAAAAAGACATGTATTGGGTCGTTTTCAGAGTTTGAGCTACGCCCATAATTATTTAATTGTGCATTTCCGGATGATTCATCAAAGCCAAAATCATAAAAATAGTTATGCAACCCGTTAAACAAAGTAAAAATATTGACCGCTGCGGCACGTCGGCTCTCATAAGAAAAAGGCGCTTGAGGATTATAGGTATAATTAAAGGCGCGATCACTGCTGTACGGGACACTTTCCCACCCCGGCTGACCACAGTCTTCTGGCGTAGCCGGTGCTTGCCCCTCAGGCGTTTGAATACATACCTGAACATTATTGCCCGATAACCCAAGCAAACTGCCCATATCGCCAGTTAACCAATTGTCTTTCGTGCTAAATCCGGGCCTGTACGCAAAACGCTGTGCAGTCGCGCTTTGAGGTTGATAAGCCAGTAGATCTTTAGTATTTATTGAAGAAGGAGACGCACCAATAAGAGGCTGAAAACGCTTAACAGGCCCAGAAAATTGACGCGAAAAAGGCTCGCTGTTTTCACCTGTAAAACTGGTGTATTCATGCACGGCATGTGCAGCCATGTCGGATTTTTCAATAATGTCATGCTCTAAAACATGCTTATAATCGTCGGCAACCACTAAGTTATAACCATGCTGTTTATTTTTGTCTTTATCAAAAAAGCGAATAGCCACCGAAAAAGCAGGGAAGAGCTCTGCGTCTAACTCGACCCAAATAGGTCTAGCAGAAGGTAGATGCTGTGTATCAATAATAATATTGTCGTTATTGCTAATCATTCGATAATGGTATGCCTTGCCCTTATTATGCGGGTTAGGGGCACCATCATGTTGTGAGTCAGAATGGACAGAGTGCGAATGGCTACCGTCGTACACGCGCACCATGGTGACATCAAACCCAAACGCCTCAAACGCGGTTTCAATCGCTATTTGATAAGGGTCTAATGCAACGGAATAACCACGTGACGGGAACCTAGGCTTAGCCTGAGTCAGGTCAATGGTACTTAATTTAACATTACCGTCTTTATCGGTGAGTAAATTTGCGCTTTTACCTACAATCTCTATACCTGAGTACGCTTGTCTATAATGAAAAACGGTTTGGCCAAGTTTATTTTTTTTCGACGATAACGCATGCACCATTAGGCCATTATCGGCCTCTAACATAGCCGAAAAACCAGATACTTTTTTACTTAAGTAGGCCTCTGCAGCGTGCTTGTTACTGCTTGCGTCGGCAGCTTTTTTTGCATGTAAATTACCTGAAGATAACGCACATACCACTGTGAATATTGCGGTAGAGAGCTTTAAATACTCTTTTATTGCAGGTTTATTATTGACTGTCGATGTTGATGTTGATGTTGATGGAGTTCTATGTTGCTCAACCATAATATTAATACTCTTTAGACATATATTTAGTAAGATACTAACAAACGGCATTAATAAACGCTTAACAAAAGTGTATTTTTTTGTCGCTTTTAGACAAAATAGAAACAGAACCAACAATAAAAGAGACGCGCCACTCAAAAACAACAAAATGTAGTAACAGGCGACGGTGTTCTAGTTACCCAACCTAAAATGACCACTCTAAGCCTTTAAAGGCACAGTCTTATGTGCCAGTTTTAAAGCCCAGTTTAAAGCTCAGCGCTAAAGACTATCGCTGCGGTCTGGCTCATACTGTCAACGCTTGCAGCGTGAACCAAGCCATTAAGCGTTGGTATACATTAAACGTACATAAAGCCACTCTGCAAAAAACGCATTTAACTCACCAAAAAACCTTCAAAACAAACCTTCACAGCAAACAACCCGCAATCCAGCAATCAGTTATAACCGCAACACTTTGGCTTTTAAGGCCACCAAACAAAAATAATGGATTTAAATATTGCACCTTTAAATTGATACGGTATATCATATCAAAACAAATCAATAGCAACCATCAACAACACTATTTGGTGTGCACAACACTTATTGGCAATACATAGCTCCCTATATACATAGAAAGAACAAAGTAGAAGCAAAATAGACATAAAGTAGGAACAAACATGAAACACACAGTTCTAGCTGCTGCCATTATGGTACTCACCGCCCAATCACATGCCTTAACAGGCACAGTTTTAGATAAGCAAGGCTCCCCCATTTCAGGGGCAAAGGTACAATCTATAACCCCCAAGCAATCAGTGCAAACAAACAGCAACGGTGTGTTTGAGATATCGGATGACGCAAACGAGATCCACATCACGGCGCCGGGTTATAGCCATAAGCTCATCCACTTGCACAATAACCACCCAAACACGCAAAACAACACAGGCATAGCAACAGACACACTTACTATTACCCTTGTGCCCACGGTCATAGAGCAAGTTGACGTAATAGGCTTGCCTATTCATGCCTCAATTATAGAATCGGCTATGCCTGTTACGGTGTTAACGGGCAAAGCGCTGCGCAACCAGCAAGCCGCCACACTGGGCGACACACTTGAGCGCCAGCCGGGTGTGAATACGAATTTTCATGGGAATGTGGCCAGTACGCCCGTTATTCGTGGGTTGAGCGGGCCAAGAGTACTTATTACTCAAAACAGCCTTGATGTGAGCGATGTTTCACGGGTGGGGCCCGATCACGCCGTTGCCTCAGAAGTATCCACAGCCCAACAAGTTGAAATATTACGCGGCCCAGCCACCTTATTTTATGGCAGCGGAGCCATTGGCGGTGTGGTCAATGTGGTCGATCATCGCGTACCTACCGACCCCACAACACACGGCGAGATCATGGCCAGCCATGACACCGTCAACAACCAAAACCTTACGGCTTTTAACGTTACCACGGGCATCAATGACTGGGCCTTTTATGCCGACGGATTTTGGCGCGATGCCGACGATTATCAAGTGCCTGTTAACCCCGAAGAAAGCTCACACGGGCACGACGATAAACACGATAAAGAAGAAGGTGAACACAGTGACGAAGGTGAAGAGGGCGAAAACCATGATGAAGATAAAAAAGACGGCAACTTTTTTGTCGAAAACAGCGCCGAACAATCAAGCGGTTTAACACTGGGCACAAGCTATTTATTGGATAACGGTTTTGTTGGTGTGGCCGTAGAGCGCCTAGATAGAGAGTACGGTATACCCGGCCACAGCCACGGCGGCCATGAACACGAAGAAGGCGAAGGTGAAGCAGGTGAAGCAGGTGAAGAAGTCTTTGCAGATTTAAGTCAAACCCGCGTGCAACTACAAAGCGAACTGCTGGTTGATTCATTTGGTTTACGGCAAATTAACACCCGCGCGGCCTACACCGACTATACCCACATCGAATTTGAAAACGGCCAAGCGGGCACCACCTTTGCCAACAAAACCACCGAACTGCGCATTGATCTATTGCATAACGAATGGGCGCATTGGAAAGGTGGGTTTAATATTCACTATAAAAACAGCGACTTTGCAGCCCAAGGTGAAGAAGCCTTTACGCCACCATCTACAGCCGAAACCTTTGCTTTAGCGCTAATGGAAGAAAGGCACATAGGCAATGTGCTATTGCAAGTCGGTGCCCGTGCCGAGCGCGTCACCATTGATGCCGATAATGTGCTGCTGCCATCACTCGATTTACATGCGCATTCTGAAGACGGTGACGCAGCAGGCAACGAAGAAAGCAACAACGAAGGTGACGAGCACAGCCATGATGATCACGACCACGGCGAAGCACTCACACGCGTATTTGATGTTAACCACACGTTTACGCCTGTTAGCTTCTCGTTTGGTGCCGTATGGGATTACCGGCCCGGCTATAACGTGGGCATCTCGCTTTCCCATGCGCAACGAGCACCATCGGCTTCTGAGCTCTTATCCTTTGGCCCACATATTGGTACCCGCACCTTTGAAATAGGCGCATTATTTGCCCTAAACGAAGGCGCGGATAAAAGCGATGACACAACAGGCGATGACGAAAAAGGCGAAACCTATTTTGGCTTAAGCGACGACGATATCCGCTTAGAAACCTCCAACAACATCGACTTAACCTTTCGTAAACACGAAGGCGACCTCGGCATTATTCTTAACGCCTACTTCAATAAAATTGACGACTACTACTACCAAAACGCCACCGGATTCTTTGCCGAAAGCGGACATGACCACGGTGAAGAGCGTGAAGAGAGTGAAAGCTCACACAACCACAATGAAGAAATGGCAGGCGATGCCCATAATGAGGAAGGCCACAGCGACGAGCACGAAGATGAACTCCCCGTGTTTTTATTTAGCCACGAAGACGCCGAGTTTTATGGCCTAGAAGCCCAAGGTATATGGAAAATCAACAACAACTGGACAACCACACTCTTTACCGATTTTGTCCACGCCGAGCTCACCGACGGCCGTAATGTTCCCCGCACACCCCCCATGCGTGTTGGTGCCAATGTCGATTTCACCTACAACAACCTTACCGCCAATGTCAGCTGGCTGCACTACGCCAAGCAAGACAAAGTAGCCGAGCTAGAAACACCCACCCAAGGCTATAACATGCTGGATGTCTCTCTTGATTACCAACTACCCCTTAAAACCGTGGATTTAACCTTCTTTTTAAGAGCCAAAAACCTCACCGATACAGAAGCGCGAGTACACACCTCGTTTATTAAAGATGTCGCACCGCGCCCGGGGCGCAATATTAGCTTAGGTATTCGCGGTCGTTTTTAAGGTTTATTAAACAAACCACCTAAAAATAGCTCAGCTATGCAACTTGCTGGCTACTCACCACTGCATGAATTATATGCAGTATGAGTAGCCAGCATATAAGCATCTTGATACACAAGCAGAATGAAAATCACAAAAGACCTCAAAGGAATAACCATGAAGCAATTATCCATCAAACCCGCACTCCTCAAGCCTCTTTTATTATCTCTGTCCATTAGCGCAACAACCATGGTACTGACCGGTTGTGGTGGCGCAGACACCACGATTAATGAAAAAGAGCCCATAGCAGCAGAAGAGGGTGATGGCCATAACCACGGCGGCGTGCCCAACGGGGCAGCAGCAGGGCGCTTATTGGTGGTCAACCCCACCGACACCCAAGCCGACATATTTGATTTAGCCGATAACGACCTCATCACCACATTGCCTTTAGATGCCATGCCCAGCGCCGTGCATGCAACAGGTGATTTCCGATTTGCAGCATTGGTTGATCGCAGTGCCGACACCGTAGGCTTTGTTGATGGTGGCCTCTTTCAAGAGCCACACGATGACCACTTCGATACCTTTATGATGATGCCCACGCTGTCAAACTTTACCTTAACAGGCAGCCGCCCTACACACTTTGTTACACATGAAGGCCAAGCCGCAGTATTTTTTGATGGCGACGCCGCAACAGGCACAAACGCAGGCGTGCAAATATTTAACGACAGTATGATAGAGCGTGCAGAAGCACCCGCTACCGTGACCTTCTCCATGCCCATGCATGGCGTTGCCGAACCGCGTGGCGAGCACCTTATTACCAGCCTACGCCGTGAAGACGCGCAATCGACATCAGCAAACACCGTACTGCCCGACCAAGTGGGCGTATACCATCTGCAGGATGGCGAATACGAGCTAGAGCAAACCTTTAGCGAGGCCTGCCCCGATTTACACGGTGCAGCACAAAATGAAAACCACATTGCATTTGGTTGCAGCGATGGCGTCTTACTGGTAACCGACAACGGTGACGATACCTACAGCGCCCAAAAAATACTGAACAGCAATGCCGTAGCAGAGGGCCTGCGTATTGGCAGCCTGTGGGGCCACCACGATAGCGCCCAATTTATAGGCCAAGCCAGTGCACGCACCAGCGATACCATCCAGTTTTTTGCCATTAACCCCATAGACAACACCATGGAACTCATAGACTGGCAACCCGAAACCGACGCCAAACCCATTAGCCGCAGCTTTGCCTACGAGGCCGAGCAATTTGTTATTCTAGACGACAAAGGCTACCTCACCGTGATTGAGCCCAACGAAAGAGACGGTCAAACGCAGTGGGAATTCGGCGATAAAATCGACATTACCGACGCCGACTTATCGCAAATGCCAGAGGGTATGCAGCTTTCAATGACAACCGACCAAAGCGCCCATACCGTGTATATTGCCGACCCCATCGAGCAGCATATACGCAAAATAAACGTAGATATGCTCATGGTAGAAAGCGACATAGAGCTAACCTACGCACCCACCATGATCACATGGTTAGGCTTAGCCCCAACGCATAGCGAGTAGTAAGAAGCCGCTTTTAAAAAGGCAACACTTAGCAATAAAAACAAACCATAAAAATAAGCCATAAAAGCCAACAAACACACCTTTATACCGCGCTTACAGGCGTGCTATAAAGGTGAATAAAATGTTGGTGAATAAATGTGGTGAAAAAAAGTGAATAAACAGCAAAGGCAAAAATAGACCCAACAAAACGCATGGGAAACGAATAAAACGGCGAATAGAATAGAGAGGCAAATAAAAAGCCGAATACAAAAAAGAATAAAAAGCAGGGCAGGCACTTAAATAAAATGTTGATGAAGAACAAACTGGTTGAAACGCAGGATAATTAAACAGATGATTGTTCAAATGGAGAGTTGGCTCAAATAGAGAGTTGGCTTAATAGTTAGCTGTTTGGGTCAGTAGTTGTTTGAGTTAATAGTTGTTTGAGCTAATAGCTACTTGTGATAGTAGTTGTTTAAGTAAATAGCCGCTTGCTCACATCAATTAATCGCTAAGCTACTCAAGCCTCAGTGTTCAATATATACACATACAACACCAAAAATACACACATTCAGCATCAAATATGCCGCACTCAAACGGCTATAAAACATAAAAAAGCAGGGCGACCATGATAAAAAAAGCAAACATGCAGCACATACACAGGGCCGGCATCGCCATCATTATGCTGGTTGTTACCGTGATAAACCCCGCCCACAGTGCCAACCAGCATGCACACTCACATGGCCATACACACGGGCAAGGTTTTATGACCATTATTTTTGATCAAGGCCAACTCGCCATCGAAATACGCAGCCCCGCAGCCGATATACTGGGTTTTGAACACGCACCACACACGCCAGAGCAACACGCCTTACTCAATAACGCCTATACATTACTGCAAACGCCACACACGCTTATTACCCTCAACCCCACCTGCACATTATTAAACAGCCACATTGACATGCCGTATCAAGCCGAGCCTGATCAAGCACATTCTCATGACTTGGCTCACAAGCATGAGAATGTATCCACCTCGCATCAAGAGAAACCAAAAGAGCACCAGCATCTACACAAACAAACTCACACCGATATTACCGCAAACTACACGTGGCAATGCAAAAACGCAGCGCCACCCATTATTACGCTTAACTATTTTACGCAGTACCCAGCGTTTAACCACATTACCGCCCAATGGGTTGTTAACAACAAACAAGGCAGCGCAACACTCACGCCAAACAACCCAACACTGCGTTTTTAATCAAGCATTATGCAACTGCTTTAAAGTAACGCCTTCACATCGCGATAAAAATTTTCATGGGGGCCTAATGCTATAAGCGCGAACAAAATCATGCCATCCACATAGCTGTACGCTAAAAGAGTCCACTGCTTTACCATTTTAAATGTATAAACCCGTAAAAAGATAAGCTCGCCTTTTTTTTGATCGCCTATTAGCGGGTCATCAATTAACGTTTTAATAGCCCTATCCAGATCGGCTTTTTGGTTTTTATGAAGCTTTTTAACTGTTTTTTTAAAGCTGGGCGTTTGTAGAATGGTAGTTATTTTAACCAAAATGATACGGCTCCAATTTACCCGCTTCTTTTTCTGCTTTGGCTATAATAGCCTGTCTGACAAACTCGTATGAGAGCTCGGGGTTATCCTCCATTATCTCGCCAATTTTAGCCCAATGCTCAATTTGTTTAGGCGTTGTTCTGTTTAGGGCTTTACCCATAATCGACGCTTTTTCTACCAAGCCCTCGTCTAACCTAACACTTACGGTGGCCATAATACTCTCCTGTGATAACAGCCTAAGATGTAGCATAACGTATCATTTGATGCAATATTCATCAGGCGGTGTTGCAGTTATGTTCACATTCATTTCTTGATCATCATCATGCTTGCCCACTTGACTCTACCCAGCGTTTGATCATATCCGCACCCAATGGGTTATCAATAGTCAATAAGACATGGCTACACATACGCCATGCTCACGCCTCACAACCTAACACTATCATCAGAATAAACTTTTATAGCCTTTGCCCACTTTAATGGTAAAATATTGTTTGCCGAAATAGGGGTATACCTATACCTAAAAAACACCGCTTAGTAGCCGCTAGTCACAGCGCCTTATGTTTCAATAAAAGCGTATTTTTAACCTTACCAAAAAAAGCCTATAAAACCATGACAAACACAACCACACCCAAAGCCGAAGCAGAAAGCTGTTGCAGTAAATCAAGCTGCTGTGGCCCACAAACCCCAGTTGTACGCACCGCACCCAAACTAGGCCGCAATGACCCTTGCCCATGTGGCAGCGAACGTAAATTTAAAAAATGTTGCGGTAAGAATTAGGATTGAATAAGTTGATGATATAATGCCAATAACCGAGACAACCAAAACACCAAGCAATAGCGACATAACTTATCAATAGCTAAATAACTTGGTTCGGCGACAGGCTACGTAGTAACAAAGCCGAGACATCCGACCTTGCTCAACTCGATATATTCCGCGAAACGTTTAGTTCCATTGATGAAAATGCTTATAACATTATTCAGCATGCTTTATCCAAACACAGTGATAACGTTATTACTAAACGGAAACGTAAAACCCAGCAATCGATTATTGATAAGTTGTGTCGACAACCTAAATTGCGCCTACCGCAAATGCAAGATATTGCAGGGTGTAGAATCGTATTACAGTCGGGTATTGAGCGAGCCAATCAGTATGAAAACACTTTAATGGCTCCGTTTAAAAAACAACATTGGCAAATTGAAAACAAACCAAGATTAACTAATGGTTACCATGCAATTCATATTATTGGTAAACATGATAAAAAATTTTATGAAATTCAACTGAGAACGTACGCACAAGATATATGGGCCAATTTAGTTGAAAGTATGTCAAACGAAAAAAACACACTTAAGTACGGTGGCAGTGAATTAGAGCAACCATTAATGAAGCAACTTAAGCGGCTAGCTAAATCATTTTATGAAATTGATAAGGTGGCCCATCAAGATTCAACTGAACAGTATCAGCACCATATAGAGGAGGTGATCCGCCATGTTTTATCTCATTGAGCATAACCGCTCCACAAAAAAAACAACGTGGAATCAATATACCCACTATGAAGAAGTAAAGGTTGCATCCCTACAAAAAGAACAAGATTTCTTTGCTAAAAATCAACATGAAATGGAAGTGGTGGTTTTCGAAGCCAACTCGTTAGACGATTTAAAACGTACACATAGTCGGTATTTTGTATCACAAAAAGGCGAAGACAATAATGTTTCAGGTGCATTAATGGCAGTAGGTGCAGTAGGTTTAGTCGGTTTAGCCATTTACTTATTAAATGAGAAGTAAGCGTAAAATTTTAAAATACTTGCACGCCATAAATATATGATAAACCGTTGCGACATAAACCTAAAATACATAAATGCAGCACCACCTGAAATCATCTCATACTGATCAACAGAAGCCTCATATGAAATCACTTATATTTATTATTTTATGCTTGTGTGTATTTTGGTATTTTACAAACATATCATCATCAAATATTTTCTTTAGTTTACTTTCGCCAATAGGCGTGTTTATTTTTATATGCGCTTTATTAATTTGGTTGGTTTTAAAAGCGGGGTTTGGCGGTAAAACGAATCCTGGTTATAGTCCGCCATCTATAAATATAGATTAAAGCAATCATTTTTACAGCAAAAAAGTTAAACGCCTGAACCAAAATTGGCAGGCCCAAAGGGCGGCCTTTTTATATAAAAACAAGACGCGGCGGGGCAGGCAGTATTACCCAAAACGGCAAAAACACGACCATAACCAAACCACCGATCGCAGGGCAATAGATTGGAGCAGCTTTGATATTGCCAGTGATGAACGCGTGCAATTTGTTCAGCCCGATAGCCAGTCGAGGACATCCATATTTTTAATCAACTTACAACTTATAAATTACATCATTCTCGCGAACGCGGGAATCCACCCAGAATAGCGCGGCTTGTGTAACAACATTATATAGCTTGCCTTAAACCCTCTGGATTCCCGCCTGCGCGGGAATGACAATGCGGGTGGCATGGTTGGCGCGGCTCATCTAAATAGTATAATCATCAACTCATAACTCATAACTCATAACTCATAACTCATAACTCATAACTCATAACTCACAATTCACAACTCACAATTCACAACTTAGAGACTACGTCATTCTCGCGAATGCGGGAATCTACAGCTCCGCAAACGCAGAATATAAAACCAAAAACCGAAGACACCCATAAACTTACCCTCTGGTGATATCAATCAAAAAGAATATATCATCTCGGCAACACGAACCTTTGGAGGCAGGAGCCGACAAGATCTTACAGGGAGGTATTCACAGCGTGTTCGTGATGCCGAGGTGGTATGTTCTGAGGCAAACCGCAATACACTTATATTTTAAAAATATAAAACTTCCATAATTTTTTTGATACGGCAAGCCATCAATGCATGCAGTTTTAGTAGGTTGAAACGAGCAACGCCTGCGCCAACAGCTTTGAAGTAAAAATATGGATGTCCTCAAATTTCCTTGTGGGGCGCTTTGCTTGCAGGCGCGCTTTGCGCTTTAAGAAAAAGCAAATCATTAAACAAATAGCTACCTCTTTTGACCTTCCTAAAAGGCCGCAGGCCGCCCACAAGCGAAGCGACCTAAAAGCGCAGCGCCTACGAGCTGCAAAGCAGCGGCCTTAAAACAGGGGGGCTTCGTTTTCTTTGGGTGGGTCTTCGCTGTATAGCTCGTATGATAAAACGGCCATCGAATAGGCAGCGGTGGCAACGTCGTTTTCTATTAGCGTGGTCGACATCACGCCCTCGATCCAAAACGGATCATAGAGGGCGTCCAGCTGTAAGCCTTTAGGAAAAGTTGCATAAATAATTTGGTTGGGGGGCGGGGGCGGTAGATGAAGGCAAGCGCCAAAAAACGGCACAATAAAAAATGAGGTGATGGTTTGGTGATCGTCGTAATCGAGGGGCACAATAAAACCGGGGATGCGAATCGCACGGCCATTGTATTCGGGCCGAATATTTTTAGAACTTAAGGCCAAGGCGTAACGGCCCTCGGCGGTGGTGCTATCGGGCTGGTTGGTACTATCAAACGTTTTTGCTTTAAGCGGGCTGGCAGGGCGGTCAAACTCGCTGCCGTCTTCTATCTCGTTTATGGAGGCGGGTGGGTTTTCTAGGGCATGTAAATCGGCATCGGGGAGCAGGTCTGTCCATGCGGTTTTAACGGGGTGTATTTCAATGCCGTTGTGTTTTGCTTTAGCCTTTGCCTGATTTTTTGAGCCGCTGGGTAGGTCATGTTTTATGTAGCCAGAATCGGTTTGGTTCTGATTTTGTGGCGCATTGGTATCAGGTGGGGGCATTTTTGAGCAACCCAACATTAACGCTATCGCGGCCAGTAAAATAAAGATATAAAGTATGCGGTATGTTTTCTTCATTATCGTGTTTTTTATATGTTGTTGATAAAAGTATTCTAAACCATGTACGCAATAGCCATACAACGGGGTAATGGTATTATAGTCATCAAATTTGATATATCGTATCACCTAAAGCGTATAAGTATCTATAAATGCGGATAAAATATGCAGCACAAAGAATATAAATAAATATTCTGCCTTATTTTAAATAGAGTGGGGCTAGATTAAGATGCTTGGTATTCGTTGATTAGTGCTCGATGCTCAATGTTAGGTGTTAGGCTTAAACACTAGGCTTTAGGTTTAAACATTAGATATCAATCTAAAATTTAAACCTAACATCAGGTATCACTCACAACTAACTTACACCTACGTCACACTTAATTTAGGCTGGCTCAACCCCAGCGCAAACCCAAAATGGGCCTCTAGCAAAATAGGCTTTTATTGATTGTTAAAATACAGCCTTACTCACATCGTATTTACATACTGCATATTTGCTTAACATACTAAACTAAACCACATTAAGCTAAATCGTATTCCCATAAAATAAAATACGTAAATAAAGCATATAAAAAAGTACAAAACAAAGCACAAAACAAAGAGACACTCCATGCCCGCTGCAATAGAAATAACATCACTTGTTTACCAATACCCCAAGGCGAGTTCGCATACGCTGCATATTGACCACAACGTAATAAACGAAGGCGAGCATGTGTTTTTAAAGGGCGCTTCAGGCAGCGGTAAATCGACGTTATTACAACTTTTATGCGGGTTACGTGTGGGCAAAGGGCTGTTGCGTGTGGCGGGGGTTGAGTTGAGTGGTTTATCGCAAGCTAAGCGCGATCAATTTAGGGCGCGCCATATTGGCATGGTGTTTCAGCAATTTAATTTGATTCCGTACTTATCGGCATACGATAACGTGGTGCTGGCTGCCGATTTAGCGGGACAAAAAAAAGGCGCTAAAACCCGCGCTCAACACTGGCTAGCCGATGTTGGCCTTACAGCCAATATTTATAATCAAAAAGCCAACACGTTAAGTATTGGCCAGCAGCAACGTGTGGCCATTGCTCGCGCCTTAATGAATGCACCCACCATACTGCTTTTAGACGAGCCCACCTCGGCATTAGACAACGCCAACCAAACACTGTTTATGCATACCCTTATGCAATTTTTAGCCGACCACCCAAAAACCACCGTGCTATTTGTTAGCCACGATATGTCACTCGCCCATTATTTTGATCGCACCTTACATATGCAGGATATTTCGCCGTTACCCGCGCCCGAACAACAAGAGGCCCACGAACAAAGCCATTTAGAAAGCCATTTAGAAAGCCATTTAGAAAACAACATACAAAGCAACATACAAAAAAGTGAGACACACTCATGAGTATCAGCATGTTATTTAAACTGAGTGTTCACAGTATGCGTTTTCGCCGTGGCGCGGTACTAATTACCCTTACCGCCATTGCACTCAGCGTGTTTAGTTTGGCTGCGGTTGAGCATATTCGGCAATCGGTTAAGCAGAGTTTTACCAGCACCGTGTCGGGTGTCGATCTGATTATTGGGCCGCGCACGGGGGGGATTCATTTATTACTTACCACCGTCTTTAGAATAGGGCAGCCGTCTCAGGGGATATCGTGGGAGAGCTATCAGCATATTGCAAACCACCCCAAAGTGGCGTGGACAATCCCTATTAGCTTAGGCGATTCACACCGTGGTTTTAGAGTTGTGGGCACGCAACCCAGTTTGTTTACACGTTATCAATATGGCCAAAAAAGACACCTGCGTTTTAAAAGCGGCAACGCCTTTACACATGTTAACGGCGTGGTATTAGGGGCGAGTGTGGCACGCAAGCTGGGTTATCAAAAAGGGCAGGCAATTGTGATTGCCCACGGCCTTGGGCAAACCAGTTTTCAAAAGCATAACCAGCACCCGTTTTACGTGAGCGGGATTTTACACCCCACAGGCACACCTATTGATAACGCGTTATATGTTAGCCTTGAAGGGCTAGAGTTAGTTCACCAACCATCACATCAAAAAATGCATGAACAAAGACATAAACAAATACATGCCCAAAATACCGCGCTGGGCGCACAGCTTTTGAGCGATACCACACAAACAACACGGCTTACACCTAAAAGCCTAACAGCAACCATGGTGGGGTTGACCTCTAAAATGTCGACATTTACCGTGCAGCGCGAGATCAACACCTACGCCCCAGAAGCCCTTAGCGCCATATTACCCGGCGTAACACTAAGCCAACTGTGGCAAATTAGCCGTGGTATTGAGCGCGCATTAACGTGGATGGTCGGGTTAATTATGCTTACATCGTTACTGGGTTTAAGTGCCGTTATGCTGGCAACCCTACGTGAACGCGCCTACGAATTAGCCGTATTACGCACACTAGGCGCACGGCCTTTTACCGTTTTTTGTTTAATCCAAATAGAAACATTATTGGTTACCGTGTTAGGTATGATGGTGGGCGGCGCGTTATTTTTAGCCACAACAGCCATACTCGCGCCAAGCCTAGCCATACATTATGGTGTGGATATTGGCTTAGGGCACATATCGGCCACCCCAATATATTTAGGGGGCTACGTATTGGTAGGCGCTCTGGTTGTAGGCATGTTACCCGCCATAACAGGGTTTTGGCGCGCCCGCCGGTTGTAAATGTTGATAAAGCCTGTTTATTGGCTTTGCTTGCTAGTTTAAATCCAATAAGGCTATGCATTCTTACCAAATAAAATAAGCTATCAGTAAACAAATGGTAAGATCAAAAAGCAAGAAGAAAAATAAGAGTAAGAGTAAAAGGCAAGAAAAGAGCAGGGTGCGTTATCACACTTCACATAAATGCGCGTACCGCTTTTGCCTTTCTGTGGCGGGCATGCACTTATGGTTTTAATCTGGGCCTAACCAAAGAGCCAAACAAACACTTTATCTTTAATAAGATACAATATATCATCTCAGGCATAACCCCAAAAACGGCATTAGCGTTAGTTAAACATAAAAAGTAGCGCTACACATTACGCTTAGCCAAAACGCTTAACATCTAACATTTACGGAGCCACGCCATGCCTTCTCAGAGTACGTCATCCACCCAAACCGCTAAACGATTACCCGTTACAGTATTATCAGGATTTTTAGGTGCGGGCAAAACCACCGTGCTAAATCAAATACTGCATAACCGAGACAACCTACGCGTGGCGGTCATTGTGAACGACATGAGCGAAGTCAATATAGATGCCGCCACAGTACAAAACGAAATTAGCCTTAACCGCAGCGAAGAAAAATTAGTAGAAATGAGCAACGGCTGTATTTGCTGCACATTACGAGAAGACCTATTAATAGAAGTACGCCAACTCGCCAACGAAGGCCGCTTTGATTACTTAGTCATCGAATCAACCGGCATCAGTGAGCCACTACCCGTAGCCGAAACCTTTACCTTTGCCGACGAAGACGAGCAAAGCCTATCGGATGTGGCCAAATTAGATACCATGGTAACCGTTGTAGACGCCGCCAATTTTTTACACGATTACAACGAAGCCAAATACCTACAAGAAACAGGCGAAAGCCTAGGCGAAGATGACGAGCGCACCGTTGCCGATTTACTGGTAGACCAAATTGAATTTGCCGATGTAATTTTAATCAGCAAAATCGATCTAGTCACACCCGAAGAAGTCGAACGCACCAAAGCCATTATGAGGGTCGGCCGCCTAACGTGATTTTTTGGCCATACCCCTATCTAAGTGCATGATTTTATTGATAAATGCTTATTATTGTAAAACTAGAGATTCGTAGTCTATTGGCGGTACAGATTTGCGTACATTTACAAAGTATCTTCCATGACGATTAATATGGCCCATGCGGTATGGAGCTGTACCCCTTAACATTTCCTCGGTTATTACGACTCCTTCGCTTACAAGCTCTCTCATTACGCGCGTCATATGATAGGCATTGTTCAAGATGACCATGTTGGCCACCAGATGGTTATATTTAATTATCTTGGTTTGTTGATCCATTAAGTTTTCAGAAATCACGCCACTATTTCCGAAGAAAAGCCATTTCGCAAATGCGTTAAATTCTTCGCTTTTGTTTGTTTCAGCGTTAATAGTATGTCGCAATGGAGCCGAGTCGATGTATTTCAATAAAAATATAGTTCTTACTGCCTTACCTAGCTCTCTAAACGCGGTGTAGAGTTTGTTTTTCCTGCTGTAAGTTCCTAGTCTTTTAAGAATTGTCGAGGACTCAAGTTTGCCTTTTTTAATCGATATTACAACGCGTAACATCTCTCTCAAATGAGTCGCAATCAGATTGAAATCAATACTCCCAGTAAACAAACTATCAATATTTTTATATGTATGCCTTTTATCTGCTTTAAAAAATGAACAATCACTTAAGCCTCGTATGCGAGGCATTAAATCGATACCCAAAAGATGTGACAATCCGAAGACAGGGTAACTTTGAGCCTGGGTGTCACCATGTATTG
>CAKZUG010000046.1 GCA_937920545.1 uncultured Saccharophagus sp. | reverse complement strand
AGGGAGTAACTCTGGTGCCCGTTTTGATAATGATTACCGTGATGATAGTTTTAACGCGTATTTAAGCCAATATCGAGACGCCCGTAATATGGTGTACTTTGGTGCAAACGACGGCATGATTAGAGGGGTTAATGCTGGCTTTTTTGATCGTGCTTCCAATGCTTACGTAACATCATTGTCGGGCGAAACAGCTCATCCATTAGGTGCCGAAATGTGGGCCTATATTCCACAAAGTGTATTGCCGCACCTGCAGTGGTTAAAAGATCGCGATTATAAACATAACTATTATGTAGACGGCATTCCTCATGTTTATACCGTCAATATTTTTCAGGGTGAAAACCCCCGTGTTTATCCAAACGGTTGGGGTAAAATCCTTGTTGTAGGCACAGGTTTTGGTGGCGGTAAATTTGATCTTGATACCGATGGTGATGGTGATAGCGATACATCCACAACCCCTTCTTTTGTTGTGCTCGATATTACCAACCCAGAAGCGCCACCAAGGTTGCTTGCTGAAATAACCCATCCTAATTTAGGGTTTACTACTGCGCGCCCTACATTGGCCTTTTTTAGAGAACCAAGTGCAAGCGGCAGCTATATTAATCCTACTCGCAATGAGTGGTATCTTGTTATGGGCTCTGGCCCGACGGGACGAAATAAAGCTGCACGTAGCGAAGCCGTCACGCAAGGTGTCAGTGATCAAACTGCCAAAGTGTTTATTTATGACTTGGTAAAAAAAGAACTTGTTAATTTTGGTTCTGGTGCAGCAAGCAGGCCGTTTCGTAATTTAGGTAACCAACCTAATGGGTTTATTGGTGCGCTTACCGCTGTCGATTGGGATAGAGCTGGCGGTTACGGCACTGACGCGATTTATTTTGGTACTGTACGCGGGAGTGTTAATGCACCAAGTGGCGATATTCTAAGGTTGACTCCCGGCGTTAATGGCGAGATATCTAACCCTGTTGTTAGAAAGCTACTGGTGCAAAATCAATCTAACCGAGAGTTGGGTGAGCCCGTTCAGAGCGTACCAAAAGTGGTTGAGCGCCTGGGTGAACGTTGGGTGTATTTTGGTTCGGGTCGATTCTTTGGTGATCGTGATGCTAAGTCATTAGCACAAATGGGCCTCTATGCAGTGAAAGAATTCCCAACGATAGGTGGGCAAAATTATCTGCTCTCTACCAGTAATCTTCAGCAGTTATCGAACGTGAGTAATTTGTCGACTGAATATGACCCTAACAACCCGTCAGGCGATTTGATTACTGACAATGGTACACGGTTAACAGCGGGCAATAGCGGTTTCACTACAGCTAATGCCTCAGAGGCAAACGAACCTGTGTCTATTGAAAATCTAGCGGCAGCGATCACTGAGCGACGTGGGTGGTATTCTCGATTTGATACTGTAGGCGATAGGCAAGTGGGCCGCATTGACGCCTTAAATGATTCACTGTTTTATACCGTATATTCACCGAGCGGTGATCAATGTAATACATTGGGCCAAACAAATATTTTTGGCGTGAATTATAAGACAGGGATTTCACCTGCCTATTCCATATTGGGGGATACGGGTCTAAGTGGCACGGTAACCGTTGCTGCGCCAGATCGCTTTTTGACTGCGGGCTTAGTTAAAGATGTTACCCTTTTGGGTGATATTTCACTGCAGCCGACGGTGACAGTTGATTCGGTAACTGATCTTGGTCCTGACGGTTTACCTGTCACTAATGATGATGACACGACTAACGGCAATGCTGGTGGGAATACCGCAGGCGGTAATACTACGCCAACGGATCCGACTGGATCGGGTAATAGCTCTGGCGGTTCAGATAATAATTCTGCCACCCCTAATGCGTCTAGATCTTTTATATGTGGGCCAGGATTTCCTATTTCAGCGACAACAGCATCGGGTACGCCCACCACTATACCTGCTCGAAATTGTAGACGTTTATCTGGTCGGCTAATGTGGCGGGAAGTTCCGCTACCTTGGTAAAAATGAACGGGGCTACGGCCCCGTTTTTTTGATTTAAATTAACGCTATTTTTAGCTGATAATTTTTTTTAATAGCATGTTATTCTTTTTTTATTTGTATCATCAATGTATCCGTCCCCGTTTTTATCTCGCCCCTTATAGCTTCGTCCTAAGCGGTTCCATGTCGCACGGTGAGCATGTTTTTGATTACGGCTGTTTGGACAATATATAAAGCTGCCTGCATATTTAGCTGCGCCTAAAGCATTAAATTTCGTGTGGTGCATGCCGCTTGCAATACGTGAATAAAAATAACTATTTTTGGTTGTGAATTGACGAATAAAAATAATTTCATCGTCGTCGGAAAGTGTTTTATCTTTATCTGTATCCAAAAAAGCGACCATGTATTTATTCCACGTTTTACTGCACTTTACGCGTGTGTTTGAGCCGCAAATATAAATGTCTTTATTTTGTGCCACCGCTAAATCACGTGTAGTTTTAAGCGCACTTAATACCGACGAAATTTGCGCGGTACTTTTTGAACGCTCGTAAGTTGAAAATAGACTAGGCACGGCACTGCTAATCAAAATACCACTTATGGTTATTGTGGTGAATATATCTATCAAACCAAATCCATTCTCTTTCATATTATTCCTCCTTGAACATAAAAACTGAGTATAGAGCGTTGTGGGCGCGGGTAGTTGTCGTGTAGGCGTGATTATGTGTCCGTTAATCGCTTTGATGGCGCTAAAATCCCTGCGTATAGGCCATGTTGAGACGTATGTCAAACAATAAGTGAGATTTCTCCATTTAACGAAGACGTCTAACAGGATATACTTCGTTATCATCTAATAATGGATAGACTTATGAAAAATACTTCATCTTTAGGCTTTGTTGCGCTGCTGTCTTTTTTCTCGTTTACCGCGGTAAATGTGGTCGCTGCCAGCCAGTCTGATTATGCCTCCTTACCTCCTGCCACGGCAAAAAGTGCGTCGGCGTTTACCATGATTAATCTATCTGTTGAATGGACGCAGCAGGCAGAGGCGTATACCGACGGCGAACAGAATTACGTAGGTAACCAAACCTACTGCCCTGGCCGTGTTGATAGGCTCCGCATTAAGGGAGGTGTCATTCCTGATTCCACTGGGATTTGCTATCACCAAGATGAAATTTATATTGGATATTTTGATCCAAAAAAATGTTATATCTATGATACGTCAGGCTCAAATAATAATTCTTTGCAGTCACCAACAGGGCCCAGTATTAATACTAATAGCAGCCTCCACCCTTCCCCTCATTATTTTAAACCTACCCGTATGGCGGATGATGGACATAAATGTAGTGGCGCTGAATTTAGCGGTAACTTTATGAACTGGGCAACAATGACCGCTGCCGATGAGTTTCGTTATGCAACAACAGGCGGTGCACGGTTAGTCGATACGAAAGGTGCTAAAGCGCAAACATTATTAACGCGTGCTCACAGAACGGATTGGCGTTTTGTTAACAAGGCGATAAGCGCATCAGGGCTCAAAAAAGAACGGAGTACTTTTCGAAACTCCCCAGCCGATGTCACATCTTTTAATGATGTCGATCATTTGATTATTGAAGGGCATGAGGTAAACAGACGGTCAAACTATAACGGGCAACTTCATAATACAACGACGTTTTATAGTTTTAAGAACCGGCGTCGTGTTGAATTAGGTACTTATAATATTATTGTGGAAGTCTGTAACCCTAATGTTGGCTTAGAGGATAACTGCAAAGAGTACACTGATGGCGTTAGTACGTGGTACAAGCCCGAAGGTGTACTGTTAGAAAACGCCCAAAATATTCGTTACGCGCTTATGACCTACACCGCGAAAGGCGGTAATGAAATGAATGGTGGAGTGTTACGTGCCCAAGCAAAGCATGTCGGTTTTCTGCGTCCTTTGCCAACGGGTGGAACAGAAAGGAACCCTAATCGTGAGATAGACCAGTTTGGACGTTATATTTTTAACCCGGATAATGCGGTCTTACAAGATGGCGTGAGAAACAGCGGTTTATTGAATTATATCAATAGCTTTGGTTTGGGCCGTTATAAAAATCGTGACCCAGTTAGTGAAATTTTTTACGAGGGTTTGCGTTATTTTAGAGGGTTACAGCCTATACCTGAATATATCGGTAAAAGTAACGATGCACGATACCGAATAGATCTGGAACCTGCCGATAAAGATAACTTTCCATTTATTGAGCAATGGGAAGATCCGATTATTAATCGTTGTCAGGCAAACTATATGATAGCGGCGGGTGACCAATTTGCCTTTGCCGATTCAAACCTACCAGGCAACTCGTTTGGTGCGCTGGAGCCTTCTGTTCCCGATGATTTTTTTAATGTGACGACTATTACGGATAAGGTTGGTGAGCTTGAAGGTTATGTAGGTAATGGCCCTTCGCTTGGAACTGCGCGTCGCTGGCAACCTCATAATACTTTTTATATTGCGGGTTTGGCGTATCATGCGCGCACTACAGATATTCGCCCCGATATCGAAGGTAAGCAAACAGTCAAAACCTTTATTGTTGATACCCAAGAATTTAAAAATAGAGCGCCTGAGGGAAGGGAAAACCAACTCTGGTTAACCGCTAAATACGGCGGTTTTAATGATCTCAATGGTGATGGGGACCCTAACGATAATGTTAAAGGTGCAACAACCAATGAATGGGATGCTAACAAAGATGGGCAGCCAGACACATATACACTAGCCAGCCAGCCAGCTAACCTTATCGCAGGTTTACGTGCGGCGTTAGGCGAGATTGCTGAAACGGTTAATACAGGCTCAGCTATTGGTGCTGCAAGTAACAGTGCATCAGGCGAGACGTTATTAGTGCAGGCTCTATATCAGCCTAAGCAAACAATGAGTAGTGGCGAGTCATTCGAATGGTTGGGCACGGTTCAAGCTTTATTTTTAGATGAGTTTGGTCGTTACCGAGAGGATAAGCAAGTAGACGGCGTTGGTGATGGCAAAATTACCGATGAAGATCCAGCCATTACATTTACATCTGACCTAGATACAGGCTCAACATTTGCTAATCGTAGCCGCGTTAGAGGTCAATTTATGGAGGCTACACCATACAAAACAGGCATCAAGCCTGAAGACTTGCACACAGTTTGGAGTGTTCATAAGCAATTAGCCCAGTTAACCGATCTAACCGCTAACCGGAAATACTCTGATCCCGTAAAGGCAGAGACGGGTGGAGGGCGTTATATTTTTACGTCCGTTGCAGGCGATAACGGAATACTTCAAGAATCTAATGTTGTTCCTTTTACGCAAGAAAGCTTCACCAGTGCTGAAAATGCTGTTTACCTTGGCTTAGATTCTGACGAGAGTGCCACACCAATCGAGGTGGTAAATTATATTCGTGGTGTTGAATCTGAGCAGTTTCGCTCGCGCAAAGGAGACTTCAACGGCGACGGTAAAAAGACGTCATGGCTACTAGGCGATGTAATCTCTTCGTCGCCAGTGCTTGATGCCGGCCCTCTACCATCTCAACGCTACGATAGTTTATACCGCGATAGTACCTTTACTGCGTTTTTGAAAAAGTATCAGAATGCTCGTCAAATGGTTTATTTTGGTGCAAACGATGGCATGATTCGGGGCGTAAATGCAGGCTTTTTTGATAAGGCGAAAAATAGCTATACGACATCACTTAACAGTGAGACCGCGCATCCGCTAGGTGCTGAAATGTGGGCATATGTCCCCAATAGTGTATTACCGCATTTACAGTGGCTGAAAAATAAAGACTATCAGCACAACTATTATGTTGATGGCATCCCACAGTTGCACACGGTAAATATATTTGGCGATACGGACCCTGATATATACCCGAATGGTTGGGGTAAAATTTTAGTCGTCGGTACTGGTTTTGGTGGCGGTAAATCTACCCTAAACAACGATGATAAGGTGATTGAAACGCATCCGTCTTTCATCATTTTAGATGTGACTAACCCGGAGGTTCCCCCTAAATTATTGGCTGAGATATCTCACCCTGAGTTAGGCTTTACTACATCAAGGCCTACGCTAGCGTTTTATAGGCAGCCAGATACTGGACGCAACTACAATACCCCGCTGAAAAACTATTGGTATTTGGTTATGGGGTCGGGGCCAACCGGTAATTCTGCGGACGCACGTAATAGCGCAGTGACACAGGGCACCAGTGATCAAAAGGCCAAACTATTTGTTTTTGATTTAATTAACAAAGAGTGGGTGAATTATCCTTCAGCCGGTAATAGCGTCAACTACCTTCAACTTGAAGAGCAAAACAGAGCTTTTGTTGGCGGCTTAACCTCAGTTGATTGGGATGCTAGCCCAGGAGCAGGTTATGGCACCGATGCGATTTATTTTGGTACTGTAGCCGGTACAATTAGTGAGCCGACAGGCGAGATATATAGATTCGTGCCTGGGGCCAACGGTAATATGGCTGCTGCATCACACGACAAACTGTTAACGCGCAATGAAACTAGCTTGAACGAGCCTGTTCAAGGTGTGCCCAAAGTGGTTTCACGCTTAGGTGAACAGTGGGTGTTTTTTGGTACGGGCCGCTTTGTTGGCGATAGAGATTTAAATTCTCGCTCTCCTATGGGGTTCTACGCCGTCAGAGAATTTCCGCTTGCTAGTGAGAGTCAAGTTTATTTAAAGGGCACGCACATTAGGAGTCAGCTGGTCAACGTGACTAATATTGCAACTAAATATGAGTCGAATAACCCTGGTGGTGACTTGATTGATGAAAGCGGGAGCAATATTACCAAATCTGATCGTCGTTTCTCTCGCGTTATCGATACCGATAAATATACAGATGATGAAGCGTTACCCCTTGAAGATTTAGAGTTACTTATAAGTAAAAGGCGTGGTTGGTTTAGGCGCTTCGATGCAAATAATCAGCGTCAAGTTGGCCGTGTAGACTCCATTAATGACGGTGTGTTTTTTACTGTTTACACCCCAGGTTCAGACCCTTGTGAGCCCTCTGGTCAAACAAGTTTAATGGGAGTCAATTATCGTGCAGGTATTTCGCCAGCGTATTCAATTTTAGGTGACGTGGATAGTCGCGGCGGCGTTGATGCCGCGGCAAACGATACCTTTTTAAGCTCTGGGCTGGTCAAAGATGTAACTTTATTGGGCAACCTTACCTTCAATGAGGTCACAACGGTTGATTCTATTGATGATTTGCCAGCAGATGGATCAGACCCTGATGATTCAACTAACATTAATCCAGGCGGCGATAGCGGCACGACTAATGGTGATGGCGATTCCGGCGGTGATAGCGATGATCCATCTTCATTGCCAAACCCTGGTTCGGGTTCAAATGGCGGTAATGGTAACCCCAATGGCGGGGCGGGCGGCACCAACCAGACAACAACATGCGGTAAAGGTTTTCCGATTGCATCATCGGGTAATGGTAACGCGTTGGGCTCCATAGTTGTACGTAATTGTCGACGTCTAGGTGGGCGACTTTCATGGCGCGAAGTTTCTTTGCCGTGGTAGTTGTCGTATCAATAACAAATTAATGTACAAACAATAACGGGGCTTATGCCCCGTTTTTTTATTGAATATAGGGCCTTTTGAGCATGTTGAACGATGCATCACTTACTGCATGAAGCGCTATGCTCATCAATGCACAATTGTAATCTGGTAAGAAAGAGATATAGTAACCCTCTAGAAAATCCAAACTGGATAATCCAACAAGGTAAGTAGATTGAAAGATAAAAGTACAAAAAAAGACAAGTTTGCCAAGCGCGAAGCGAAAAAATACAGCAACCCCATTGTAAGTCGTGAGTTTATTCTGGCGCATTTAGCTAAATCAGAGGGGCCGCTGTCCCATAGGCGCTTATGCAAAGAGCTCAAGCTTGAAGACCCAGAACACATAGAAGCACTTAGGCGGCGTCTGATTGCTATGGAACGCGACGGACAGTTAGTGTCTAACCGCAAGGGCGCTTATGGTTGCCTTGATCAAATGGATCTCATTAAAGGCCGTGTGATTGGCCATCGCGAAGGGTTTGGTTTTGTTCAATCCCCCGATGAAGACGACGACGTGTACTTGTCTTTTCGCCAAATGCGTAAGGTGTTCAGTGGTGACGAAGTGTATGTTCGTGCCGAGAGTACCGATCACCGCGGCCGTCGTGAAGGCGCCATCGTACAGATTGTTGCGCATAATACGACCTCACTTGTAGGTCGCTATTTTTATGAAAATGGCATCCATTTTGTGCGCCCTGATAATGCAAAAATCACACACGATGTTGTATTGCGCCCAGATGATCTTGGCGATGCGAAGCAGGGGCAATTTGTTTCTGTTCACATTACGGTGCAACCCGATGGCCGCAAGCCGCCTCAGGGCAAAGTGATTGAAGTGCTGGGTGATCATTTAGCGCCGGGTATGGAAATCGACGTGGCAATACGTGCACACGATTTACCGCACACTTGGCCTTCTGAGGTGTTGACATACACATCAGGTTTGACCGAAAAAGTCACCGAAAAAGATAAAAGTAACCGCCACGACTTACGTCACCTTCCGTTTGTCACTATTGATGGTGAAGACGCCCGTGATTTTGATGACGCCGTTTATTGTGAGACAAAACCCTCCGGTGGCTGGCGTTTATATGTTGCGATTGCCGATGTATCGCACTACGTCGCTGTGGATTCGGCATTGGATGTAGAGGCACAAAATCGCGGGAATTCGGTGTATTTTCCCGATCATGTGCTGCCTATGCTGCCTGAAGTGTTATCGAACGGCTTGTGCTCGTTAAAACCGCAAGTCGATAGATTGTGCATGGTGTGCGAAATTACCGTTAGTCAGCAGGGTCGTATTGGTAGCTACCGTTTTCTTGAGGGTGTGATGCATTCTCATGCGCGCTTAACCTACACGCAAGTAGGGCAAATGCTTGATAAAAACGCACCAGAGCATGAAAAACAATGCACCAAATGGCAAAAGGTATTGCCGCATATTCATCAACTAAAAAATGTATACGATGCATTATTAGTGCAGCGTAAGCGTCGCGGTGCTATTGAGTTTGAAAGCACAGAAACACGTATTATTTTTGACGAAAACCGCAAAATAGAAAAAATTCAGCCTACCGAGCGCAATGATGCACACAAAATTATTGAAGAGTGCATGTTGGCCGCCAACGTATGCACCGCGAAGTTTTTAGCCGCACATAAACTCCCTAGTTTGTTCCGCGTACATGAGCCGCCCAAGCAAGAGAAAATGGATATGCTGCGCCAATACTTATCCGAGTTAGGGTTAAGTATGCGTTTGGGCAAAACCATTGGCGTGCAAGATTTCCACGCTGTGCTCGAACAAATTAAAGACCGCCCCGATCGTCATGTGATTCAAACCGTGTTGCTACGCAGTATGAATCAGGCGGTTTACCAAGTCGAAAACAAAGGCCATTTTGGCTTGGCGTACCCGGCGTATACGCATTTTACGTCGCCTATTCGCCGTTACCCCGATTTATTGGTTCATCGTGCTATACGTCATGTTATTCGCTCTAAAATAGAATCAAAGCACGTGCGCCGTTTAGACACCACACCTGTTCACAAAAAAGAGGTGTTTTACCCTTACGATTTGGCCCAGTTGGTTTCTTTGGGCGATCAGTGCTCAAGCACAGAGCGTCGTGCCGATGAAGCCACACGCGATGTCGTCAGTTGGTTAAAGTGCGAATACCTACAAGATAAGGTGGGCGAAGAATACGCGGGTGTGATCAGTGCCGTTACCAGTTTTGGTATGTTTGTCGAGCTCGTTGATTTTTATATCGAAGGCTTGGTGCATATTACTGCGTTGCCTAAAGATTATTACCAGTTTGAAGCCGCCTCTCATCGGTTGGTGGGCGAGCGTACGCGTCAAGAGTTTAAGCTGGGTGATAAATTAATGGTGCGTGTTGCACGTGTAGATTTAGACGAGCGTAAAGTCGACTTCGACTTACTTGGTCATGCAACGTCTAAACGTCCAGCAGGAAAACGCAAAAGTGGCGACAAATCGCCCAAAGTCGGCTCAAAGCGACAAAAGCCCAAGTTTGCAGGTAAGCCTGAAGGTAAGCCTGAAGGTAAGCCTAAAAATAGGTCTAAAAATAAGCTCGATAAAACAACACAGTCAAAAGCTAAGTCAGGGTCAAAGGCCAGTACTGGCGTAAAAGCAAAAAATGACGCTATCAAAACGGCTAAAAAATCTAAAATCACTAAAAAGAAAGCGCCGGCTTCATTGGGTGCGAGTGAGCCGATAGCGAAAAAAACAATCAAACAAGTCTCTAAAAAAGCAACAAAGGCAAAAAAAGCGAAGTAATTCGCTAACAGATATTATTATGGCTAAAAAAGAAACGGTATTTGGATTGCACGCAGTGCAATCCCTTTTAGAAAGTGGCGCAACACGTATTACCCAGTTATGGGTACTTAAAGGCCGTAGTGATGCAAAAGTTGATGCATTAATACGCTTAGCAAAAAGTGCCGATATTCATGTGGTGATGCAAAGCAAAAAAACACTGGATGACACCTGCGAGGGTAATCACCAAGGTGTGATTGCTTTTGCTAACCCCGCAAAGCAATACACAGAGAACGAGTTATACCCGCTTATAGAAAAAACCACCAACCCGTTGGTGCTGGTATTAGATGGCGTCACCGACCCGCATAACTTGGGTGCGTGTCTACGTACCGCCGATGCCGCAGGCTGCTGCGCGCTGGTTGTACCAAAAGATAACGCTGTTGGCCTGACCGACGTGGCTAAAAAAGTGGCGTGCGGTGCCGCTGAATCTGTTCCGGTTGTGGCGGTTACCAATCTAGCGCGCGCCCTTAAAAAAATGCAAGAGTTAGGCTTGTGGGTAGCAGGGACAACAGGCGATACACAAACGTCTTTATTTGATGCTGATTTAACGGGTCCGCGTGTCATTGTCATGGGCGCAGAAGGTAATGGTATGCGTAGGCTGACGACCGAAACCTGTGACACATTAGTGAAAATACCCATGCAAGGTGCCGTATCAAGCTTGAATGTGTCGGTTGCAACAGGTGTTGTATTGTTTGAGGTGATGCGTCAGCGTCAAAACCAGTAGTGAAAGTGTCTTTGGTTGCTATACCTTAGCCGCGCCTACGCATAGTTTGAGGTGATTAAAACAGTGAAGCCAGTCTCGCCTTAACACAATAGATTTAACATATAAAAACCACCGCTGCATATTTGCCGGTGGTTTTTTGGTTTATATGCCACGTATTATCAGCTTTATAGATAAATGGTTGCATTTTATACGCTTCCTCTCTACTATGTGCGCCCCAACCCGTAGGCTAACGCCTGCGATACTCCTTGCTTACGGCACAAAGCTGTAGGCTACTCACCCGTAAGGAGCAATAATGCGACATTACGAAGTTATATTTTTGGTTCACCCCGATCAGAGCGAACAAGTTTCTGGTATGGTTGAGCGTTACACTGCCACTGTTAAAGATAGCGGCGGTTCTATTCACCGTCTTGAAGATTGGGGTCGCCGTCAAATGGCTTACTCAATCAACAAAATCCACAAAGCACACTATGTTCTTATGAACATCGAATGCTCTGAAGACGTACTTGACGAGTTAACAACAAACTTCCGTTATAACGACGCTGTTTTACGTAACTTGGTTATCCGTTGTGATGAGGCTGTAACAGAAGAGTCTCCTATCATGAAGGCCGAGAAAGAAAACCGCGAACGTAAAAACCGTTCTGAGCGTCGTGTTCAAGAAGATGCGCCAAAAGCTGCTGCTCCTTCAGAAGAAGCAGAGTCAACCCCAAATGAAGATAAAGGTGAGGAGGCTTAATCATGGCTAGATTTTTCCGTCGTCGTAAGTTTTGCCGTTTTACCGCTGAAGGCACTAAGTCTATTGATTACAAAGATTTAGAAACCCTAAAAGCCTATGTTTCTGAAACAGGTAAAATTGTACCAAGCCGTATTACAGGCACAAAAGCGAAGTACCAGCGTCAGCTATCTACAGCTATTAAGCGCGCCCGTTTTATCGCTTTATTGCCGTACACGGATTCACACGAATAAGAAATAGATAAGCGAGGGGTAAATGTTATTTAGCCGTTTGGCGCAATACATTTTAAAAGGGCGATGGCAAGCAATTATTGTCGCCTTGATAGGACATTTTGTCTTATTCTTAACCCAGTTTTCTATTGGTTTAGTTACCTTAAAAAAAGGCGTCAAAGAGGGATTACTTGTTTCTCTTTGGGCTTTACTACCCAGTGTTGTATTAGCACTCACAACACAGACACAAATACTGCTGGTGTATGCCAGTGTGGCCAATGTACTACTGTGCTTACTGGCAGCTTATGCGCTAAAAGTAACGGTATCATGGCCTAAAACACTGGTATTTATTACCTTTGCTTGCGCACTCAGCGCTGCGATACTCGTGGTACTTGCGGGCGATTTAAGCGCGCAATACAACACTTTTTTGCGTGATTTAACCGCAAAAGAAGTGGAAAGTGCATCGCTCGCGGCCAATATGTTTGCAGCTTGGGGTAATGTGCATTTTGCGGCAGTTTTTGCGTTCTTCTTAGCGGTAGGTACCGTTATTAGCCTTTTGTTTGCGCGTTGGATGCAAGCCATGGTGAGCAACCCCGGTGGGTTTAAGCAAGAGTTTCACTCTTTGCGATTACCTCTGCAAAGCAGCTTACTGTTAATGCTACTTATTGTAGTGTTACAAAGTGTAGGTAATGGTTTTGCGTATTGGAGTTTACTGTTTGCGTTGCCGTTGTTTATGGCAGGGTTAGGTTTGATCCATGGCTTTGTTGGCGCGCGTCAGTATGGCACCGGTGCATTGGTAGCTTTATACGTTATTTTAGTGGTGTTTTATCCCATTGCGCTGTTTATTACGCTTATTGGTTTGATAGACAGCTGGATAGATTGCCGAAAAAAGTTAAATTTGATGTAGCACACAGTGCTGCAAAACTAGAGGGTAAACGAGATGGAAGTTATTCTACTCGAAAAAGTGGGTAAGTTAGGAACAGTTGGCGACGTTGTTGACGTTAAATCAGGTTTTGGCCGCAACTTTCTACTACCATTAGGTAAAGCTGTATCAGCAACGAAAGAAAGCATCGCTGATTTTGAAGCGCGTAGAACAGAGCTTGAAGCTGCTGCAAACGATAAAAAAGTTGCTGCTGAAGGTCGCGCTAAGCAATTAGTTGATCTTGGTGATGTTCGCATTGGCGCAAACGCTGGTGACGAAGGTAAGCTATTTGGTTCTATTGGTACGCGTGATATCGCGATCAAAATTACTGAAGCAGGCGTTCAAGTAAGCAAAGCTGAAGTGAAGTTACCACAAGGTACATTACGCGAAGTTGGCGAGTATGACGTTGATATCCAGTTACACGTTGACGTTATGCAAACAGTGAAAGTTGTTATCGAAGCTGACGCAGACGCGTAAGTTTTCAAGATCAAAATAAAGGGTGCTGCTAACCGCTTTTTAACTTAGCCTAAGGCTAGGCTAAAGGTGTCGTTATCAGCCCCTTTTTTGTATCAGCGTAAAAAAAGCCGATTTAATTCTGTTTTTAAAAACGTGCATCAAGTAAAATACTCAATCATATATTTACCCGCCTTTACGCTATAGCGCATCACTAATGCAAGTTTAGCCTGTATGAATGACAACGATAGAGATCCAGATTACGACCCCTTAAGCGATATAACGCCGCCCGATGTGACGTATCCTACATCGCCTGCGAGCCAAGATTCCGCCTCATCGTTACCCAATTCACTTGAAGCAGAGCAGTCTGTTATTGGTGGTCTTTTACAGGACGCTGCGCATTTTGATGCCGTGAGCGAGACAGTATCTGGCCGTGATTTTTTCAAAGCCGCACATATGCCCATTTTTGACGCCATGGTGCAGCTAGTCGAAAGAGAGCAGCCGATTGACGTTATTACGGTTGCCGAGTTTTTACAATCTAAAGACGAACTAGACAGTGTGGGCGGCCTTGATTATTTATCTGACTTAGCCACCGAAGTCCCTAGTAGTGCCAACGTGGTTGCCTACGCAAAAATTGTGCGTGAGCGTGCCACATTACGCCAGCTTATCTCTGCTGCAAGCGAAATAAGCCGCGCCAGCTTTAACCCTGCGGGTTTAGCCTCGGATGACTTACTGCAACTAGCAGAAAAACGCGTGATGGAAATCGCCGAAGAACGCCCAAAAGAGGGTGGCTTTGAAAGCGTTAATGCACTGCTTAAACAAACCATTGATAAAATTGATTTGTTGTTCAACTCTGATGCTGACATTACTGGTGTATCAACGGGTATTGATGAATTAAATGAAAAAACATCAGGTTGGCAGCCAGGTGAGCTAGTTATTTTAGCGGCGCGTCCTTCAATGGGTAAAACCGCATTGGCGCTTAATTTTGTGGAGGCGGCTATTTTTACAACCGAGGCACCAGTACTGGTGTTTAGTCTAGAGATGCCCGCCGACGCACTCACGATGCGGATGCTCTCATCCGTAGGTCGGATCGATCAGGGGCGTCTGCGTAACGGTGCGTTAATCGAAGAAGATTGGCCAAAACTAGAAATGGCTGCGCGTAAATTAAAAGACAAAAAACTGTTTATTGACGATACTGCAGGCTTAACGCCCACCGATTTACGGGCGCGGGTTAAGCGTGTTGCACGTGAGCATGGCAACCCCTCTATGATCATGGTGGATTATTTACAGTTAATGCATGTTGCTGGCGCGACTGAAGGTCGGACACAAGAAATATCTGAGATATCACGGTCGATGAAAGCACTGGCAAAAGAATACGAATGCCCCGTTGTGTGTTTATCGCAGCTCAACCGAGGCGTGGAACAGCGCCCCAATAAGCGCCCGATGAACTCCGATTTACGTGAGTCGGGTGCCATCGAGCAAGATGCCGACGTGATTTTGTTTATTTATCGCGATGAATACTACAACGAAGAAAGCACCGAAAAAGGCGTCGCCGAGCTCATTATAGGTAAACAACGTAATGGTGAAATAGGCACTTGCCGTGCTGCATTTGTGGGTAAATTTACCCGTTTTGATAATTTATCCCCCGAGTACTTTCAAGAAGGAGGCATGCAGTAATGCAGTTATTACATCATGTCCAAAGCTTACGTCATGCATTAAATGCTGCGCGAAGCGAAGGCAAAAAAATTGGTTTAGTGCCTACCATGGGCAATTTGCACGATGCGCACTTGGCATTGGTCAAACAGGCGCAAGCAACTTGCGATGTGGTGGTTGTGAGTATTTTTGTAAACCGTTTACAGTTTGGTTTAAACGAAGATTGGGACAAATACCCACGCACGCTAGAGCGCGATGCCCAAAAACTGAAAGCTATTGGCTGTGACTATATTTTTTGTCCCGAAGAAAACGAAATTTACCCCAACGGGATGGACACACAAACCCGTGTGATTGTACCCACCATGGCCAACGCCTTATGCGGTGCTAGCCGACCTGGGCATTTCGATGGCGTGACAACCGTTGTGGCTAAACTGTTTAATATTGTCGAGCCAGATGTGGCTGTATTTGGCTTAAAAGATTATCAGCAGCTTGCCATCATTCGCCGTATGGCAGAAGACCTATGTTTATCGCTAAAGATCGAAGCGGGCAGCATTGTACGCGAGTCAGATGGATTGGCCATGAGCTCGCGTAATACGTTTATTACCGAGCAAGAACGCCCACGGGCTAATGTGCTTAATAAGCAATTAAACGCAGTAAAAACCGCGATAGAAAATGGCGATATGGATTTCTTAGCCTTGCAAGCGGCTTCACAACAAGTGATTAGTGAAGCAGGTTTTAAGCCAGATTACTTTTCTATCTGTAACAGCAAAACATTAGATATTGCCGCACAAGACGATAAACATCTCACTATATTAGGTGCCATGTACACACAAGGTGCGCGCCTAATCGATAACATTTCACTCAGCTTACCCCAGTAAGCCATTTATACAGTAAGAGGTAATTATTATGCAAATTACGCTATTAAAGGGTAAATTGCACATGGCCGAAGTCACCCAAGCCGAGCTTTGGTATGACGGCTCCTGCGCCATTGACGAAGATTTAGTAAAACTTGCAGGTTTACGCGAGTTTGAAAAAATAGAAATCTACAATGTAGATAACGGCGAGCGCTTTGCCACCTATGTGATTTTAGCCGAAGCGGGCAGCCGCACTATTTCAATGAACGGCGCCGCCGCGCGTAAAGTACAGGTGGGTGATCGAGTGATTATTGCTGCTTATTGCCAGCTAAGTGAAGAGCAAGCTGATACCTTCAAACCAAAACTCGTTTACTTAAAAGATCAAAATAAAATTGATCGCACAGCTAATACTATTGCGGTTCAGGTTGATTAGATAAGCGATAATAGGATGTGTCTGTAGTTCAGATTGATAAAAATTAAAAGCCATAACAGATGACTGTTATGGCTTTTAATTTATTATGGGCAATATAGTCGTTTTATTGTTGGAATAACCTTTCTAATCGTGGGGTGAGTACTTCGCGAGGTGTCTCAAAAATATTACCATTCTCTTCAAATTTAATATAAAACTCATATTCAGCCTCTCCACCGATATTGAACGGCTCAAGTATTATCGCAATAGGTTTGATTGTATAGGGTGATTCTGGCGCTGGTACATACATGAGCTTTTCGCCACGACCAAACCATAATAATTTCAACTCAAAACCTTGATCTACCATGCCAGCTTCTGGGTTGTTATTAGACCCTTTGTTACCATTTAATTTTATTGATAAACGTTTTCCATCAATATTGACGTTGACCATATCTACAAGTTTAAAGGGAGTTTTATTTTGTAAAAATCCAATGCCTTCTAGTAAAGCAATGTCTTCACCATTATGCGCAGAAATGTTTTTATCTGTGAGGCTATTTAATGTTTCTATCGATACGCGATAATTAAAGTTTTGTTGCTGTGTGTCAATATTTAAGATTTCTACATTTACACTGCTAAATACCCATGCATTGCTTACTTTAGCAATATAGCTATTTGTTTGCGGATTAAAACTAAAATTAGTGGCAGTCAAATCTGGAGCTGTATCAAATTCAAGTGATAGCTTCAGAATATCCATATTAGATCCGTTAGCAGAAAAATCTAGAGGTGAATTCCTTTTTATATTTAACTTACCATTTACTTCTCCTGATAAATATAACCCTGGGAAGTTAAATGAAGAAGTTGATGAGCTACCGTTAAATGAGTAGTTTTCAATATTTGAGAATGAATATGATGACAGAAAGATAGCGAGAATGGCAGGTAGACGATAAAATAAACTTTTCATTAATTAATCCTTTTTGTGGTATGCCTATAATTGGCAGCGATATATTAAAGGACTAACTAAAAAAATAAAGTAATATTTTGAGATTAAAATGACAGGCTTAAAATACGCCAAGAAAAATCACTAGAAACTTTAATCTACTATGTCTTAATATTTCGTGAACTGTAATGGTGATGCGGTATGATTTAGTGTGATGATAGTCGACTTCAATTGTGTTATTTTTTTGCAACATTTAAGCGGTGCATTAAAATTTCGCTGTATATTGAAGTCGCCTATGTGTTACAAGGTTTTCGATATTAACTGGGGTAGCTTTAGTTTTTAAAATATCTCATAGATGGCTTTATAATTATTTAAATCTTATTTAAGATTTTGACTGTCAACCATAAGCGCACTGCCTTTGGCTATAATCTCGCGGCCTTTAAACACTTTACTTTGGTTCTTTTTAACCATTTTGTTGCCTTTCTTAATTATTTTATTGCCCTCTTTAATATCGCTAACGGCTTGGCTCCAGCGTGTACTGATGTCGTTTAATTTTTTAGCTTCAAATTTTACTTGGTCAGGTTTAACGGATGCGCCCATGCTACCAATTGCTGCTTTATAATCTAATTTACTGCTTTCAATCAAGTCTTTTCCGGATTGAATCATTGACTCGCCATCACGAATAGTTTTGCGTGCTAGCTTTAAGCCTTCTTGTGCTTCGCTAACGACTTTTTCACCTTTTTCGGAAAGTTCTTTTCCTGCTAGCCATTTTTCATCTGATGTTTTGTAGTCGTTTGATGAAAAAAATGACTGGCAACCTGTAAGAGTTAATAATAGTAAAAATAAGCTAATTGTTTTCATGTTGTTTCCTATAACGCTTTTTTGCATGTTGATCATTGGGTAATGATGTTGAATTGGCGCTACTTTAAGGTCATGAACATGAATGTAATGTAAATATGTTTAACGATGTTTTTGGTTTGTTTGATGAAAACCGCTTTGTGTGATGCGGTTTTAATTTTGTGGGGTAGGGTTGTGCTGGCTTGTTTGGTTATTTTTTTAAGGATGTGAGAGCGCTAATCATCAAGCTATTGTCTTTATTTAGCCTTTCGCCCCCGATATATACGCGGCGGTGAGTTCGTGTTGTGGTGTGTCAAATAAATGCTGACACTGGCCAAATTCGATGAGTTTCCCAACGCGTTCTTTCATCCAAAAAAAGGCGGCGTAGTTAGCAACACGTTTTGCTTGGGCAAGGTTATGTGTGACAATAATCACGGTGTAATCGCCCCGTAAACGAATGATTAAATCTTCAACAATACCTGATGAGATAGGGTCAAGTGCGCTACAGGGTTCGTCCATTAATAAGATTTCGGGTTCGAGTATGATGGCGCGGGCAATGCATAAGCGTTGCTGTTGGCCGCCAGAAAGGGCCAGTGCCGATGTGTTTAATCTGTCTGATACTTCATGCCACAAGCCGACATCTCGCAGCGCTTTTTCGATTTTTTCTTTGCGTACTTTGCGGCTTTTTATCCCGTGTTCTTTGAGCGGTAATTCTAAATTACGTTCTATTGATAGCGGGAAAGGGTTAGGCTTTTGAAAAATCATGCCTATTCTACGGCGCAACTGTAAGACATTAGTTTGTGCATCTAAAATATTGTTGTTATCAAAGTGAATACTGCCTGTGACGTGTGCATGTGAAATGGCATCGGTCATTTTGTTGAGCGTGGATAAAAAACTGGTTTTACCGCAACCGGACGGGCCAATTAGGGCAGTGATGCAGCCTTTATAAATATCGAGGGAGACTTCGTCTAGCACGGTTTGTGCGCCATAACGCACAGACAACCCTTTAATACTTAAATGCGGTATGGGCTCGCAGCAAGGCGGGCCTTGTTCTATTTGGCCAAGGGTAAAGGTAGGCGAGTGAGGCTGCATTGTCATGATGCGTATATCCTTTGGCTAAACCAGCGGTCTATTAAGCTTTGAGCCGTTGTGTTAAGTAAAATAATGAGCGTAATTAATACAAAGGCCGATGCGTAGGCTGCGTTATCGCCGCCTGTGACGTTCATGGATAAATCGTAAATATGAACGGCGAGCGCGCGACCAGAATCTAATAGCGAGCCGGGCATTCTATCGACATAGCCGCTGGTAAAAATAAGCGCGGCAGTTTCAGCGGTGGCACGGCCTATACCTAAAATTAAACCAGCGATTATGGCGGGTGCCGCAGCGGGTAATAATACATGCCATATGGCTGCGCTACGGCTCATACCCAATGCTTGCGCGCCTTTGCGCCAGTCATTATTAACCGCTGACAAGCCCGATTCACAGGTGCGTATAAAAATCGGTAAAATCATACAGGCCAGGGTTAACCCACCCGATAAAATAGAAAAGCCCAAGCCTAAATATAAACTAAAAAAAGCATTGCCAAACAAACCGTACACAATAGACGGAATACCCGCTAAGACATCTAATGTGGTGCCAACCGTGTTTGAAAACCGGCTATGTTGTACTGTAAATTCTGATAGCCACACCGCGACGCCTAAACCAATTGGAATGGCCGCACCTAACGCGACACATAAAATAAGCAGTGTGGATACTAAAATAGTGCCAATACCGCCGCTGCGGCCTGCATCGCTAGGTTCCGATGTGATAAACGACCACGTAATATGCGACGCGCCTTTAATGACAATATCCCCAAGCACCCAAATTAGCGTAATCGTGACAAAAGCCGCACAGGCCATAATGAGCACGCTAAAGCATTGATCGGCTAGGCGTATATTTGAGGCGCTTCTACTTGGCATAGGCTAAGACCTTGCCGTTTGATTTCACGATACGCGATGCAATTAATGCCAGCCCCCATACAATCAACGTTAGCAATAACCCTGCGGCAAACAAGCTCGCACGGTGATCGCTCATAGCATAGGCCATTTCTAATGCGATATTCGCCGTGAGCGCACGTACAGGGTCAAACAGGCTGCTAGGTGTTTGTACAACATTGCCGGCCACCATTAATACGGCCATTGTTTCGCCCAGTGCGCGGGCGGTGGCCAATAGTGCGCCGCTGATAATACCTGCCTTAGCTGCTGGAATAATCACGCTCATAATACGCGTTTTACGGGTTAACCCTAATGCTTGCGCACCTGCGTGTAACTCTTTAGGTACAGCCGATAATGCCGCTACACTGGTGAGCGCTACGGTGGGAATAATCATTAACGTGAGAACCAATATGGCGGCTAATAAGCTTGTGCCCGGCGCATGCCATGTCGCAATAATAGGCACTAACTCTGTTAACCCCCATAAGCCAAAAACGACCGACGGAATACCCGCCAGTAAATTAAGCAGTAATCGATATATCTTTGCCACAGAAGGTGGCGCATAAAAGAGTAAAAATAACGCGCTTGCAACACCAATGGGTAGAGCCAATAAAATAGCGCCTAACGCCATTGCAATGGATGCCCAAATCATGGGTAGCATGCCAAATAGTTGCTCTAGGGGGTACCAACCTTGTGCATGAAAAAAACGTAACCAGCCTCCACTTTGCACAACGGGCCAAGCTTCTTTTAATAAAAAGAAAACCACAAGCACTAAAAGTAGCGCGCACAGTAACCCCATCGCGCCGAGTATTCTGCTTAGGTACGTATCTGTTCGGTTAGATCGGGTTGACGCTTTTGCCATAATGTAATGTGTTATGTTTTTTTGTGTCACTGCCAGTGTATGTTTCTACAAGCATGTGTTTCTGCTGGCATATATTTTTGTAAGTAGGTTTGTAAATATGCTTGTAAATATTTACTTAAGGGGCAACAAAAAACTGTTTTTCTATTAAATGTTTCACTGCATCCGATTGTGCAAAGGTAATAAAATGCTGTGCCTGTTTTGAAGGTGCGCCTTTTGTGACTAAATTAAGCGTGCGCGATAACGGGTATTGTCCGTTTGCCACATTGGCAGCACTTGCCTCATGGCCTTGCATGGTCAGACGCTTAATGGGGGTTCCGCGCTTTTCTTCATACTCGGCTGTGCCAATAGATACATAACCAATCGCGCCTTTAACGCCCGATACCGTTTTGATACCTTGCTGATTATCGCCAATTACAACGCTGGGTTTTATTTGGCTATTGCGTACGCCAAAGTGCTTTAAAAATAGCTCTAAGGTTGATCGGCCTTCTGCTTTATTGACAACGGTAATGGCTAAGTCTGGGCCGCCAACGGATTGCCAGTTTGTTATTTTACCCAAATAAATATCTTTAATCTGTGCGTCGGTTAATGCTGTGACGGGGTTGCTGTTGTGCACAATCATGCCAATGCCATCTAGGGCAATTGTAAAGCCATTTAAATCTTTTTCGGTGGGTTTAAGTGCCCGCGATACCATGCCAATATCGGCAAGGCCGTTACGCGCATCATTAATACCGCGAGACGAACCACCGGTTTGTACATCAATACGTGTGCCAGCGTGCGTTTTTTCATACAGTTTAGCTATCTCTAGCGTCAGCGGGGCGACGGTACTTGAGCCTGTAATGGTGAGTCTGCTTTTTTCAGCAAAAGCAAAGGGTTGCCAGCCTATGAGCAGTATTGCCGCCAAAGAGCATGTGGCTACCTTTAGCCGTCTAAAAAGTAATGCCATAGAGTGAGCTGATGTGATTGAAAAAAGCATAAATGTCTCATTTTAAAAACGTAATAATAGGGCGTACACGCGATTACCTTTTAGGTGCTCTAGGGGTAGTTAAGTTCACTTTATAGTAAAAACATAGATGAAAATGTGATTGAAGCAATAAAACTTTTTAGAATGGCTGTTTGGATTAATGCGTTCGTGCAGGTTTTATCTTATCGCCCTTGAGCGCACATGCAAAATAGCGATACCATAACACCACATAATAACAACGTTTTAGGCTAACCCATAAATATAATATGGCACGATAAACAGTGAGGAGATGGCTGTTTTACATAATACACACGTTATGCATTATGTGAGTCATATAGTATGTAAGCCAATAATAAATGCCCACACACCATAAGGATACACGCATGTCGGACGCTAGCTTTCCAGTCATACCTACATTTGCGCAGCAAGCTCATATGACACACAAGCAATATGTGGATGAATATCAACGCTCAGTCGACCATCCAGAGGCTTTCTGGGCAGATCAAGCAAAGCAATATTTAACATGGGATGCACCTTGGACAAGTGTGGTTGATAGCGATTTTGCAACAGGCCATGCGCGCTGGTTTGATGGCGGTAAACTTAACGTCAGCACCAATTGTATTGATCGTCACCTAGATGCGCGCGGTGATCATATCGCGATTATTTGGGAAGGCGATGAGCCGGGCGTCAGTCAGCAAGTGACGTATCGAGAGCTGCATGAGCATGTGGGCCGTTTTGCCAATATGTTAAAAGCGCGTGACGTAAAAAAAGGGGATCGCGTGTGTATTTACATGCCCATGATCTTAGATGCGGCCTACGTCATGCTGGCTTGCACCCGTATTGGTGCCATACATAGCGTGGTGTTTGGTGGCTTTTCCCCCGAGGCATTAAAAGACCGCATCTTAGATGCCGATTGTCGTGTGGTCATAACAGCCGATGGCGGCTACCGCGGTGGCAAGCTGGTGGCCTTAAAAGACAACGTCGATAAAGCCCTTACGAGCTGCCCGAATGTGCATACATTATTGGTCAGCCGCCATGCCAATAATACGGTTGCATGGGATAAAACACGAGATGTTTGGGCACATGAACTCAGCCAAACCGTGAGCAACCATTGCCCCGCCGAGCCACAAGAAAGTGAAGATCCATTATTTATTTTGTATACCTCGGGTTCAACAGGCAAACCAAAAGGCGTGCTACACACAACAGCAGGGTATCTGTTGCAAGCGAGCATGACGCACAAACTCGTGTTTGATTATAAGCCTGGCGAAGTGTACTGGTGCACCGCCGATGTGGGTTGGATTACCGGCCATTCTTACAGTTTGTATGGCCCTCTGGCCAATGGCGCCACCACAGTCATGTTTGAAGGCGTGCCCACTCACCCCACACCAGCGCGTTTTTGGGAAATATGCGACAAACACAATGTGGCCAGTTTTTACACAGCCCCCACAGTTATCAGGGCGCTAATGGGGCAGGGCGATGATTACGTAACGCAAAACAGCTTAAAAAGTCTGCGTTTATTAGGCACCGTTGGCGAGCCCATTAACCCCGAGGCATGGCATTGGTATCATAATGTGGTTGGTCAAAAAAACTGCCCAATTGTGGATACATGGTGGCAAACCGAAACGGGCGCGCACATGTTAACGCCATTACCCGGTGCCACTGCGTTAAAGCCTGGTTCGGCTACCTTGCCATTTTTTGGTGTTATTCCCGTTATTTTGGATGAGCAAGGCCAAGAAATTAATGGCGAAGGCGAGGGGAGCTTGGCTATTAAATCGAGTTGGCCAAGCCAAATACGTACCATTTATGGCGATCATGATCGTTTTTATCAGACGTATTTCTCAACCTATAAAGGTTATTACTTTACGGGCGATGGCGCCCGCCGCGACAGCGATGGATACTATTGGATAACCGGGCGAGTGGATGACGTGCTTAATGTCTCGGGCCACCGTTTAGGTACCGCCGAAATAGAAAGTGCGCTTGTGTTACATGAGAGTGTCGCCGAGGCGGCCGTTGTCGGGTATGATCACCCGCTCAAAGGGCAGGGCGTATATGCGTTTATTACCTTAATGCAAGGCGTCAAAGAAAGCGCCGGTATTATTCCAGAGCTTAATGCACTGTGTACACAAGAGATAGGCCCCATTGCCAAGCTTGATGCCGTACAATGGGCGCAGGGTTTACCCAAAACACGGTCTGGTAAGATTATGCGCCGTATTTTGCGTAAAATTGCCAGTAACGAGCTAGATACCCTAGGCGATACATCGACACTCGCCGACCCGAGTGTGGTGGCGCAGCTGATCAAAAACAGAACAGCTACCAACTAATAATGGCTAGAGCGCAGCTCTTAATTGCTGGTTTTTAAATTGCTTTGTTTTGCATTAGACGGTTTTACAAAGCGTATTTTTTAACGCGCGGTGCTGCTTTTTGAATTTAAATTTTAATTGATTGACTGCCTGTTGTTACACGCAGGCTTTATTTTACAACGCGCTTAGCGCTAGGAGTGACTTTTGACTATTTCACAAAATAACGTGGTTTCTATTCATTACACCTTAAAAGACGATGCAGGCAAAACCATCGACAGTTCAGAAGGTGAAGAGCCGTTAACGTATTTGCACGGTGCGGGTAATATTATTCCCGGTTTAGAAAACGCCCTAGAGGGTTTAGATGCTGGTGATCAAAAACAAGTCACCATCGAGCCAAAAGATGGCTACGGTGAGGTGATCGCTGAGCTAGTACAAACTATGCCACGCGCATCGTTTGCGGGTATCGAAAACATCGAAGAAGGCATGGAGTTTCAAGCACAAACTGAAAGCGGCGGCACGCAGTATGTTGTTGTGACTAAAATCGAAGGTGAAGAAATTACCGTCGATGGTAACCATGCGTTGGCTGGCCAAACATTACATTTTGACGTGACTGTAAACGAAATTCGTGATGCCACAGAAGAAGAAATTTCGCACGGTCACGTACACTAAATTTTTATTTTTATGATACATAACCCCCTACTTGTTATAAAGCCGGGGGTTTTTTTTGTTTTATTTTCTGCCTTGCTTTTAGTTATCATATGTCTATTGCATACAAGCCTTACGTCAAATAACACAATTTAGAGGTTATTTCGGCGTATGTACTTATGGTGTACCGTCAGAAATCGCTTTATTCCAGTCACAACGAGCCGTTCTCCTGTTTGCTATAATCAAGCAACACGTTTTTAATCAAACACGCGTATTATTTTTAATACATTGTTGTCTTAGTTTGTCATAAGTAGCGACATCTATTTATTTAAGGAAAATTCAATGGTAGATACAACAAAAATAAAACTGACGCCCGATCGCACAATGAATGTGCTGTCTCAGCTTGAGGTCATGCAGTTAATTGATAAGACCAATACCCATGTGTATGAGACGTTTCGCAAGTGCGCTTTGGCGGTATTAAATACAGGGTCAGATACCGATACGGTTTCTGAAGTGCTAGACGCCTACGCCGATTTTGATATTCGCGTGGTGCAGCAAGAGCGCGGTATCAAACTCGAAATTGATAATGCACCCGCATCGGCATTAGTTGATGGCGAGGTCATGCGGGGTATCAAAAGCCATGTTTTTGCTGCGCTGCGCGATATTATTTATATTAATAACGAGTTATCCAATAATACCGCTATTGATACAAGCACCAGTATGGGCATTACCAATGCGGTCTTTCACACGTTACGTAATGCGGGATTGTTAAATGTCGATTGCCAAAACAGTATTGTGGTGTGCTGGGGCGGGCATTCTATTAATGAAATCGAATACAAATACACCAAAAAAGTCGGCTATGAATTAGGCTTACGCGGTTTAGATATTTGTACTGGCTGCGGCCCAGGTGCTATGAAAGGCCCCATGAAAGGCGCTGCAATTGCGCATGCGAAACAACATCAACGTGGCCGCTATATTGGTATTACCGAGCCGGGGATTATCGCGGCAGAATCCCCTAACCCCATTGTGAACCAACTCATTATATTACCCGATATCGAAAAGCGTTTAGAGGCATTTGTCCGCTCAAGCCACGGTATTATCGTGTTCCCGGGTGGCGCAGGCACGGCGGAAGAGATCTTATATATTTTAGGTATATTATTGCACCCCAAAAATGCCGATATGCCAATGCCCCTGATTTTTACAGGACCTAAAGAGTCAAAAGAGTATTTTGAGCAAATAGACGCCTTTATTGGTACAACATTAGGCAAAGAGGCGCAGGATAAATACACCATTATTATCGACGACCCGCAAGCGGTTGCCCAACAAATGAAGGCCGATACCCAACGTGTATGGGAATACCGCCGTGCCAATCAAGACGCCTATTACTTTAATTGGTTACTGCATATAGACGATGATTTGCAAAACCCCTTTGAGCCAGATCACGAAAACATGGCGCAATTAGCGCTGCATAAAGACCAACCCATCAATATATTGGCGTCAAACTTACGTAAAGCTTTTTCGGGGATCGTAGATGGTAACGTCAAAGAGAACGGTATTAAAATTGTTGCGCAGCATGGCCCCTATAAAATTCACGGCGATAAAAGTATTATGGCGCCACTTGATGCGCTATTAAGAAGTTTTGTCGATCAAAAACGTATGAAAATACCCACGCGTGAATATATTCCTTGTTATGAGTTAGTGTTGTAGAGAAAGGTGAGTTATGTCTAATGATGATTTTTTAAGTATGGTGGGCGATGATGTTGTGCCCAAAAAAACCGCAGCACGTGTCGCGTTGCGCAAAGACCCCATTCTTTTTGATAAGGCACCTCGCCGCTTAGCGGCCAGCGCGCTATCAGAATCAGATTTAGACCCGCTATCAAGCTCGCCCGTGGAGATGCTTAACCCGTTAGACGAACTGGCGTTTATGCGCCCAGGTGTACAGCATGGCGTGTATAAAAATTTACGTTTAGGTAAATACACAACAGATGCCCGCCTCGATTTGCATCGCATGACGGTGGAGCAGGCGCGCATATCTGTCTATCAATTTGTGCAAGATTGCCTCGCCCATGATGTGCGCGCAGCCATTATTACGCACGGCAAAGGCATTGGCCGTGAGCAACCCGCATTATTAAAAAGTTGTGTTGCCTACTGGCTACCACAAATGGACGAGATATTGGCTTTTCACAGCGCGCAAAAACAACATGGTGGCGTGGGTGCCACATACATATTAATTAAAAAAAGCGCCCATAAAAAGCGTCAAACGCGATTGCAAAATACGTAAGATCTGCGTTTTTTACTCATTCCCACGCTCCGCGTGGGAATGCATAGCCTGCCTAACACATCGGCTGTTAATAAATAATAAGTAATGGTCAAGAGTAAGACATGTCACGAGAGTGGGTACGAGCTACGCTTGCTCGCCGTCCTAAATAAATATGGTAATCTAACCAACATCAATGCGCATAATAATCTGCCATAACACAATTTTTTTGGTGTGTAAGAAAAAGCGTTGGTAGCCAGTATGCATTCCTACGCAGAGCATGGGAACGAGTAACAAGGTCTCATAATGTAAAAATTGGACCTGAAACTCAGATTGCAAATGGGATAACAGAGATTAAATACCAAGTACCAGCTTACCACCCTCAAAATCCTGGAGAAATTACTCACTACAAAAAAACTCAAGTTAAAACTGTATATGATCCAGCAGTTTATTCAGATGCACAAATGCTTGAATATGGGCAAAAATCCTCTTCATCTGGATTTGATTCGGCAGTTAAAGTTTTTCAAGAAACTGGACAACGCCAATACAACTCTAGTTATAACGGAATTGATTTTAGGTCGTACATCAATGTAGATGATCTAGGAAATGTTTTTATTGATAATGTACATCCAAGGTAAAGGTGCTGTAATGAGTGAATATTATGATTTGAGAAAGGTAAAAATAAATGACCCTGAGTGGGTTATTAAGTATTCTTGAATTCAAGGTGAAATAACTCATCAGCAGTTTTTGAGATTACTAAGGCTAATTTTCTGCAGCCTATTACACCCTTATGGAGACCATATGAAAAATTTAGTAACAGTTACATTGTTGATTTTATCAATTAGTTCTCATGCAGAATTTTTGGCAATAGTTATTGCACGCGGGGCAGGGAATACTCCGGTAAATAGTTCTGTTGATGTTGACGCTGAATACGTAGCAATGTCAGTAACCTTATCGAGCGATGCTAAATACCCATCTGAAAGAGCAAAACTTATAAGCAAGCTTCAATCATCAATAAGTGATGTTGCCGCCACAAACGCTAATATTAAATTCCAGCAAGGAGTGATTTCGCTCTCACCAAGTCAAAAATCATCTTTTTCTATTTCTAAATCCTATAGTAGAAGTTCTGGCTCTAACTTTTATTTACTTGCTAAGCTTGACAGCGGAAAGAGTGTTTATACGGCTACACAAGAGATATACAGCTTTATTGATCGCATTAAAAAACCAGAAGATACTTCGCTCAGGCTTGGTAATACCTCTCTTGCAATAAGCTCACCAAATAAATATCGTTACCAATTACTTGCCCTTGTTAAAGAAGAGGTTGCAAATACTAAAGCGGCTTTAGGTGAAGGTTATCAAGTATCTATTTCAGGGTTAGAAAACCCCGTTATAGTTAGGCAAAAAAACGACAAGCAGGTTAATCTATTTATAGACTATCGCGTTGAACTCAGTGAATAGGTGTAATAAATCCACCAATATGGTTACCTTTATCTGCGCTTCAGCTGGTAAATTATGGTGGCGATATTTCAACTTAAAGGCTCATACAAAAAAAGAGTATGTTTTAGTGTGATGTGTGCTTTTCAATGTAAAGGCATCAGAGAGCCCTGATTATTGTTATGTTTTAATCAGGGCTATTTTGAACCGCGTGCTTCATGCTAATAGTTATCCAATATAGCGTTTGCGTTTATTGTCTTTTATTTTTGCTAAATCGCACATGCATAACCCATCTAGGCAATCGCCAAAATCAGGGTCGACACTAAAGACCAATGTTTTAAATCCGCCTTCTTCAAACAAAGCCGAATATTGCTTGTAAAGCACGGGTAGTTTATGCCCGAGTGCAATAAAGTTTTGCTGCATAAATTTAAATGCATCGTCTTTGTTTTTGTTTTCAAATTGAGTATCAAAATGACGCATTTTATCGTCGGTTAATTGGTAGGGAAAGCGTGCTTTCACGAGTGTTTTTTCGTGTGAGTAGTAGCGCGTATAAAAATACACCAGTTCATCCATTAAGCTGCGCGGGTAATGCGCACTCATACTCACTGGGCCAATTAAATAACGGATGTTTTCGTTTTGCGCAAGATACGTTCCTAAACCTTGCCATAAATAATCTAAGCTGGCTTTGCCCCAGTAATCTGGGTTAACAAAACTACGGCCAAGTTCTAGGCCTTGTTCTAGGTAAGGTTTTAGCTCTGGCTGAAATTTGTATAATGTGCTGGTGTAAAAGCCCGTTTCGCCTTGTGTGTTTAACAGCTGTTTGCCTTCGCCTAAACGGTATGAGCCCGCAATGGTTTGCTTGGCTTTATCCCATAAAATAAGGTGGCGATAATGTTGATCAAAAGCGTCTAGGTCACGAGACTGCCCCGTGCCTTCACCCACTTTACGAAAAGCAATTTCGCGAAGGCGGCCAATCTCGCGTAGTACGGCGCACTCTTCTTTATAATCAAACAAATAGATGCTGTTGTTGTCGCGTGTCTCACCTAGTAGCTTTGCTTGATCTAGCTCGTGCTGAAGCGTGGCTTTTGATTCGGGTGCCGCAATGGGCTTTTCAGTTTGGAACACGTCGGATTTTTTGCCTCCAAGGCGATATAAATGTTTTTTAAGTCGTTTGATCACTGTGCGGTTATGTAGGTGGTCCGTATCTACGCCGTGTGTGGGAATGATCTCGCCAATGCTGATAGCTATTTTACATGAATGTTTTTTAAACATCTCTCTTGCTAACATGGCATTGCCAAATGGTTTAAAAAGCATACTCGCACTGTAAAATAATAGTGAGTTTTTTGCGTGAATACGAACAGGTAGCAGTGGAGCTTTCGCCTTTTTTGCGGCTTTTAAAAAGCTGGCTCGCCAAAAAGTATCTTTTACACCGGTTGGTCGCACGCGTGAGACATCTTCTGCAGGGAAAATAATCACAGCTTGTTCTTGTGTTAGCGCTTGCTCAATAGTGCTGTCTATATTGTTATCAAGCGCTAATGCATAGTTTTTGAGTGCGCTAAAGTTTTCCACAATATTGTTCGAGACAATTTTTATATCGCGGCGTCTCTCACTCACAAGTTTAATTAATACAAGGCTGTCGAGCGCACCCATTGGGTGGTTTGCAAAAATAACGACACGTCCCGAAGTAGGAATACGAGTTTTGTCTTGTGCATTGGTGTGGTATGAGAAATTAAAGTAAGCAAATACGCGATCAATAAAATCAAGGCCAATAGCATCTTGGTTGCTAAAGAGAAAGTCATTGATATCTGTTTCGCGCATAAGGCGCTTCATAAATGCCAATGTTGGCTTTTTGATAATATTCGGTTGAGCCGAAAAACGCGGATACTGCTTTTCTAAAACCTGTTCAACACTTAACATTTTAATACCCTTAAACACGTAAATACCTTAATGATGCATGGGGTTTATGACAAATTGGCGTCGGATAGTTCATTTTTAATGCATCTTAATGAGTTGTGATAGTTGGTTTGTAAGCAGGTTTTGATAAGGTTGCGCAAAACTATCTATGCAGAGTAAATCGGGGGTATGAGGGCAAAAAACAATACTTAAGCGGTTTTCAAGCTGTGTTTGTTTGTAAATATCACAGTGTAATATCACGTTATCAGAATGTGTTTGTGTATCAAAGGTATCGGTCTTATCTGTGTGAATATGCGCACTTAGCTCTAGTGGGACACGCTGCATTTTTTTGATTAAGTGAATAATCAGGTAGGCACTGCAACAAGCACGAAAAAGGGCTTCTTGTTGCTCGCCGTTGGGGGCGTCAAAACGTAGCACAAAGCCCGTTTTTTGAATATCAATTTGGCTACCGCCATATAGCGCTAAAATATCACTAAATATGCTTTGGCAATCTTCTAGAGTATCACGCAAAGTGTTGGGGCTAAGCTGTTTAACGAGCTGCCCTAAGTTTGTAATGGTGATGGTCGCATAGGCATATTCAGTGGGTTGTGGTTGTTCTGCCACGCTACCAGCTTCATTGTTAGGCGTAATGATTGAGCCATCTAATGAATAACTTTGCTCAAGCTCTTCGTCGTTAAATGTTTTTTCTTTAGTGTGTGCTTGCTTGCTTGCACCCCGTTTAGCGGGTATTTGCCAATTAAACATCAAGGCTTTGTTATGCAGGAGTAGCCAGCCTGATGCCGCGAGCAAGGCAAAAACAAACAATGTCATAAACCATATTAAGGTTTGGGTGTTGTGTTGGGTTTGCTCAAGCGTAACCGATAAGTAGCCTGCAATACTTTGTGATAGTGCAATGGGCGATGAGAATGTTTGCCCAGTAGGTAGGGTGGTATCGGGGTTGCCTGACTGCACCATCAGGTTGTTGTCGATATCGTAGATCGTTGCAATTTTAACATTCGACAACGAGGTAAGCTCATTGAGTATCACATGCAGGCGCACAAGGTCGTGGTTAAACGCAGCATCGACAGCTTGTTTTGCAGCCATACGGGACAACGTTTCCCCGTAGTTTTGAAGCAGCCTATCATGCGATTTAATAGTTGGGGGCAAAAATACCGAGGCGATGAGTGCTGCGCCCATTATCATACCTAAGGCCGCATACACTAATGGCGAGATTTTTTTTATACGAAGTGTCAACATAATCCATACTTTTGTTTTGGCCTAGTCAAACTAGCCGTTATAATACGTGCTCATTTCATTATATAGAAAAAACTATGCATCAACTCAAATTGATCAATATATTTGGCGACGACAAGCCCGCCATTACCTCTGCTGTGACGGCTGTATTGGCTCGTTTTAACGCGAATATATTAGATATTGGCCAAGCAGTCATTCATAACCAGCTTTCGCTGGGCTTACTTGTTGATTTTACGCACAGTGAAAGTATTGATGAAGCATGTGCTGCTATTGAGTTAGCCATGACTGAACAGACGATGCGTGTTCGTTTTAATGCCATTGATGAGCAAAGTTACCACGATTGGGTGGCCTTGCAAGGTAAGCCTCGTTATATCGTGACGCTGTTATCGCGCTATATCACTGCCGAGCAAATTGCCGTGCTAACAGACGCTGTTGCGCAACACGGTTTGAATATCGATCATATTAGCCGTTTATCTGGGCGAGTCGCGCTAACACAAACCCAAGATCAATCCCAGACTAAAGCGTGTGTTGAGTTTAGCGCCCGTGGCGAACCCACCGATGCGTTATCGCTGCGCCGGGCCTTCACTGATATTGCGAGCAACCTGAATGTTGATATTGGTTTTCAGCGCGATAGCATGTATCGCCGTACGCGTAGGTTAGTGTGTTTTGATATGGATTCCACATTGATTGAGGCTGAGGTGATAGACGAGCTGGCTAAGGCGGCAGGTGTGGGAGAGCAAGTTTCACGTATTACCGAGTCAGCTATGCGCGGTGATATTGATTTTAAAGAGAGCTTTATTCAGCGTATGGCACTTTTAAAAGGTTTAGACGAGTCTGTATTACAAAACATTGCTAAGCAGTTACCTATTACGGAGGGTGCGGAGCATCTTGTGTCATCGCTCAAAAAACTGGGCTATAAAACAGCTATTTTATCCGGTGGGTTCAGCTATTTTGGTCGTTATCTGCAAGATAAGTTAGGTATTGATTATGTGTATGCCAACGAGTTAGATATTAAAGATGGCAAGGTAACAGGAGAAGTGCATACCGAGATTGTTGATGGTGAACGCAAGGCGTACTTGCTTCAGCAGTTAGCGCATCAAGAAGACATTAGTTTGGAACAGGTTGTGGCTGTAGGCGATGGCGCAAACGATTTGCCCATGCTGAGTGTGGCGGGTTTGGGTATTGCATTTCGTGCCAAGCCGTTAGTAAAAGCAGAGGCCGAACAAGCTATTTCAACATTAGGTTTAGATGCTGTCCTATATTTGATGGGCTTTAGAGATCGCGAGATCGAACACGGTTAAGTGGCTGATACTTTCCATTCGATCTATTCTTGATCAGCGTTCAATAAAAAAGCCCTCTAAATCGAGGGCTTTTTTATTGCGCTGTTTTAACTTGTACTAATGAATAGCAAAGAATACCCGCGCAAGCCATAAGCGGCTTCACTGTAGTTTACTCTGGGTCCAACTTCTAAGGCTTTGTTGCCTAAGTAAAGGCGCTATTCCTATGTTGCTTTTTACCGTTCACTCAAGTCTGTGCAATACATATATTTTTAGCTTTCTGTATCAAAGTCGTAATTCATTTCGTCTACGGGCTCTTGAAGGTAAAAGCCTTGGATATAATGCACGCCCGATTGCCATAGTTTGGATAACACACTGGCGTTTTCAACAAAGGGTACAATGGTGATCAGTTCTTTTTGGTTTAAATCACTGATTAATTCATTGAGAGACTGCACGTCTTGTTGGTTTTGCTGAATCTCTTGTGTGAATGAGCCATCAATTTTGATGTATTTAACGGCGATACTTTCTAGCGTTTTCATTGGCGATAGCGCACAACCAAAATGGTTTACGCTCAGTGTAAAGCCAGCGTCACTTAAATTGTGTGTAAATTGCGATGCCACATTTAAGTGATCGTTAATATCCATTTCTTTCAGTTGAAAAATAACGGCCTCGGGCGGCAACTTAATGGCTTTAAAAGCCACTTTTAACCAGTCAGGCAGCGTTGCATCAAGCATTGACTCACGCGATAAATTAATAATAAGTTGTGTGTTGTGGCCGGCTTGCCTATGTTCTGAAAGCGTTTTAATTGACTGCAAAATAACCCAACGATCAATTTTAGTTGTCGCGCCAGTGCGGGCAGCTTCGGTCAAGAAAGTGTCGGGTAAAATTTCAGTCCCGCTTTCATCAAGCATTCTGAGTAGAACTTCATAGTGTTCTTTTTCTGATCCACGTAAGCTTAATATAGGTTGGAAAAGTAATTTAAAGCGGTTTTGATCAAGTGCACGCTGTACCAGTACTGCAATATCGTGGCGTGAGTTAGATGTTATTTCGGGTTCATAAATTTGCGCTAAACTGTTTTCTTGCTTGCATCTTTCAAGCGCTTTATGTGCATGCTCAATAGGGGTATTCGCATCAGTTGAAATTTCGTTGATAAATGCAATACCAATATGGTAGTTAAATTGCAGTGTTAGGCCGTTGAGATCAATAATATTGTCGCGTAGTTTATTACAAAGATTCTCTGCGTTTTCTTGTGCTTTGTTCGATTTGGTTGCATGACTTAATAGTACGAATGTTTCTTCGCTATAGCGGTACAGAGTATCGCCATCATCTAAGCATGATTTAGCAAAGTGGGCTATTTCACCTATCGCAATATCCAAGGAGCTAATTCCTGCTTTGTCGCGGACAGTATCGGTAAATTTATCGATACTTATTTGCATCAAAGTACAATTGTGAACGCCATGAATCGCTTTATCAACTTCGTGATCTATTGTGGTTAAAAGGTGATTTTTGTTAAATAGGCCTGTGGCTAAGTCTTGATTTTTAATCTGTTGAATTTGTGCTTCAAGCTCTTGGTTATCGGCTATGTCGGTGCCTACGATAAACTGAATACAACTTTCATCGTCAAAAAGCGCTTTGTTAATATCTAACGCTAGTGGTTTTGCGATTTCTTGCTCATCTATAAACTCAAAAGTCATGGTAACAGATTCAGACTCGTCGGCTTTTAAGAAAAAGTCTTTTAGGAATTTTTTGATACGCTCCTGATCTTTATCGGCAACCACGTCAATAACGGGCATGCATTCTATTTCATCGCGTGATTGATACCCTAAACTCTCTGCAAAGGAATCGTTAGCGTACAAAAACATGCCGTCTTGGATAAACGCGATAGCATCACGGGAGCTATCTAATAGTTGCTGGTTGCGTCTTTCGACTTCTTTTTGAGCGCGCTCAGCTATACGTCTACGCTCACGGTCGGAACGCGCTTCTAGTTCACGTGATATCACCATTAAGAGATGCTGATCTTCATCTAGTATGACGACATCTTTCGCGCCTAGCTTTATGCCTTCAACAACGGTATGCGATTCGGTGCTGTCTGTTTGCAGTATGCAAGCAATATCTTTGCTGTATTTGCGAATGGTGCGAATAGCATCCTGCGGTTTAAGACCTTGTGTTTGGTCATGACCAATTAATAGATCCCAGCTATTCTCGCGTAGCAGTTTTTCCAGCCCCTCATTTGAGTCAACATGTTGAGCGCGCACAGGCCGCCCAGAATTATTTAGCATGCTAATCAATCGTTCAGCTTCTGAGCGTTCGTCATTTAAGATCAGTAAGCGAATTGTCTGGTTGGGAATCATGTGTTTCCTTTGTCGGGTTGCATCTCGTACTTAAGAAAATCGCACCAGTATGAGTGGTTTTTGTTGTTTGTACTTATTTGATTTGCAAATAGTAGCATTTTTTATCAAATAAGGTATTACCTGTGCAGCGATATGAGACATAGTGTTTATATCGTTCATACTACTGTGTCTAAATATGCATACTGCGTAATGTTAGATGTACTGTAAATAATTTGTTCAACTTTAACGATGTTATTTTTATTATTTTGAATAATACTCACTTTTCTATTGGCTTCAAATAAGTTCGATGGGCAAAGCACTGTTTGTGTGTTTTTTTTGTGCGTGAGTAATGCTCTTTGATAGTCTGGCTGTTGACTTTTAGTTGATACTTTTCTGATAGCCGCAGGAATAGGGTTATGGGCAATCACTTGAACGCCAATTTGCGAGGCGTTTTTCAGTTGTTTTATCCAGCGCACTACACCTAGCTTCCATTTGCTACGAGAACGCTCTCGTATTAATAAAATTTCTCCGGCTTGCATTTTTGTGGGTATGGCACCCTGTAAAAGTAGGCAATACCCGCTTACGCTTGTATTGATAACGGTGCATCCAGAGACGGCAATATTGCTGGGCGTAGAGTTGTCAAACTGAGTGTTTGGCGTGAATGGCATGTCGGCTGTTTGTTCTAAGCCCGTTTCGACGGGTTCGCTACTAATAAAGTTTTGAAAGCTTTCGCCTTGCGTTAATAGTTTGTGGCAATCACACAAGCCAATACAAATATCGGCTTGTGTATTAGTGGCGTTACGTTGATCTGCGCGTTCGGCTGTTTGTGTCCACGCGTTTATTATGTGGTTTTTCACAAAGCGACTAAGCTCTACTGGTTTGGTTTTTTGTGGGGCGTCTTCTGTATTATCGAGTATTGCAATAAGGTCATTTGTATTAATGCTAACAAGTGAATCTATGCGTTCTTTCCCTCTATGAAAGGGGCCACTATCAGAGGCCGTGTTGACGCATAAAGTGATAGTGCAGTTTTTAGGGGGTGTTTTTTGAATACGCGTATACTGACACCCGTTTTCTAGCGATTCGTAGAGTGCGCACACATCTGACTGGCTTAATTGATTGGGTTTGCTAGCGCTAAGCAGTAGTGTACGTGCGTAAACTTGCTCAATGTTCAACGATGTGTTCTGTGTGAGTGAATTGTCATCGATGTGTGTTTTTAATAAGTCAAAGTGGTCGGCTATACGATATAGGGCGTGCAGTGTTTGCCATAAACCATTTGGGTATCGGGTATACAGTTGATAGCTTCTAAAAAACATCGTTTGAATCGCATGCATTGAGCGACAAATAATCAGGGCAATATCATCTAATGTTGTTTTCGTGTTTTTTTTATTTGATGTCAGGCAGTCTTGCAGGCTAATGAGATAACCATTTAAAAAGTGTTTCTGTATTGCTTGGGCGATGATGGCTGCTTTTTGAGCTTCTGGAGGTAAAATAATGGGTTTTTTTAAATACTCTTTGGCCAGTCCAGCGCTAATCGTTTTAAGGCGTATGCGAACCGTTTCAAGCATCTCTAAGCGAGTCTTGTAGGTTGTTTTAAGCAGGCTAAGTTCAGGAATACTTTTGTATAGCAAAATACTTGTGCTAATGGCTTGCGTGACTTTTAATTCTTCTGCCCATGCTTTTAATTTATTGAGTTTATGGCTATCGCAAAAGCTTAACTTGGTTGTATTTTGCTCGGGCAGTCCTAGTGTTGAGCTAATAAAACGCATTAATTTTACTGGATCGGTGGGCGTTGTCATAGAATATGTCACTTAAATTTTGCATGTATAATCGAGTATAGCGTAAATGATGTTTACTGCTATGCGCCTAAATAAAGCGTATGTTTGCCATCATATTGTCGCTGTTTTATCGAATTGGTGTTTTTGATTTTGCGTGCGGTATTTCTTGTACAAGTTTGGGTACTAAATACCCCGAGAGGCTCTCAGTTAACGCTGTTATCAGCTGCTTTGCCTGCGTTTTATTGATGTCAAAGTGGCTTGCGCCATTTACTTTATCTAGTAAGTGTAAGTAATAAGGCATGACGCCAGCAGAAAATAAGGCTTTGCTGAGTGCGGTTAATGTGGCGGCATTATCATTTATCCCTTTTAACAACACGCTTTGGTTGAGTAAGACGATATTTGCTGATGTTAGTTTGTTGAGTGCTTCTATTACCGTGGGTGTTATTTCTTGTGCATGGTTACTGTGGATAACCATAGCGACGTCAAAGCGTGAGTTTCTTAGGGTATGGCATAGCGTTTTCGTGATGCGGCTAGGTAAGACAATCGGAATGCGGGAGTGTATCCGCAATCGTGTAATATGCGGTATCTTCTCAAGCTCAGTTACGGCCCATGCAAAGGGTGCGTCTGGCATTGCGAGTGGGTCGCCGCCACTAAAAATCACTTCTTCAATTGACGAGTCACTGTTTATATAATTAAAAATATCTTGCCATTGTGCTTTGCTGAGCGTATTGGCGGTGTAATCAAAGTTTCGTCTAAAGCAATAGCGGCAGTTGATGGCACATTGTGTGGCGGCGATTAAAAGAACGCGTCCATGATACTTATGGATAATGCCGGGTATTGTGTTAAAGCTATCTTCCTCTAGCGGTGTATCGGTAAAGCCTTTTTTTTGTATGAGTTCTTCCCCTAGCGGTAATACTTGCTTTAACAGTGGATCGTTAATATCGCCTTTTTGCATGGCGTTAATAAATGACAATGTCGTGCGCACAGGAAAAAGCGCATGGGCCTTATGTGCTTGATCTAAATAACGACTAGGCAGGCATAATCGCTCAAAAAGAGCTTCTGGCGTGGTAATAAGCTGCCTAAGCTCGTCTTGCCAATCTAATTCCTGACATGTTGGGAGTGTTCGTTGTATCATGACCGACCTTAAATTATTGAATGCATAAGCTGCGTGTGTAATAACACGAGCGATAAATATATTTTGATAGAATAGTAACTTTATCATCAAGGCAAATGTTGTCTTAATTTGCTTTATGGCGTCTTTTTTTATTTTATAGAGTACAAAACATGGGATATTCAACAAGTGAGTTCAAAAATGGGTTAAAAGTCATGCTAGATGGCGACCCATGTAACATTGTCGAAAACGAGACGGTCAAGCCGGGTAAGGGGCAAGCATTTAACCGTGTCCGCCTTAAAAACCTAAGAACAGGCCGAGTTTGGGAGCGTACATTTAAATCCGGTGAATCTTTGGATGCTGCCGATGTTATGGATACCGACCTTGAATATTTATATGATGATGGCGAGTTTTATACCTTTATGGAGCCGCAATCCTTTGAGCAGTATCAAGCCGATCGTACTGCTGTGGGTG
>CAKZUG010000045.1 GCA_937920545.1 uncultured Saccharophagus sp. | reverse complement strand
TCAAGTTCAAGTTCTTCATCAAGTTCAAGTTCTGGTCAGCCTGAAACCGAAGTCGTTGATGTGTTAGTACAAATAACAGGTGATGGGCGTGTATCGTCTGTTAATGGCGGGATAGATTGCCCAACAAAGTGCTCGGCGACTTATCGTAAAAGAAACGCGACTTTAACGTTAACAGCTACCCCTCAAAGTGGCGCTGAGTTTGTTGGTTGGTCTGGTGCGTGCACTTCAACTAATTTAGTGTGTCGAATTAATACATCTAATGGTGCTGTGCTGAACGCCGAGTTTAAAACTATAGAAACGGTCGGCGGCCCAAATATTGAAAAGCTTGTTCTCATGAATACTGAAACAGGTGAGCCGATTCCTGCTTTTGATCCATTACTTGATGGCGCTGTCATTGATTTGGGGGCATTACCTGAAGGTAAGTTAACACTAATCGCTATCCCCGCCGATAGCTCTGTTGAAAGTGTCCGTTTTGATGTGAATGGCACTAATGATTACCGCACGGAAAACGTATCACCTTACGCGATAGAGACTGACGCTGGCATCGAGAGTCTAAACCCGTGGGAATTTGGCTTGGGTAAGCAAACTGTTACAGTGACGCCTTACACGGTGGACGGTAAAGGTGGTCAGCAAGGTAGCGCTAAAACGGTTGGCTTTACTTTGGTAAAATCGAGCATTGTGACCGATGCAAGTGCCATTTCAATTAGCTCAGTGATTAATGCTGCTAAGCCGGCGATTCAAACGCTTAATATTTCTAATACTGGTAATACCGACGGTCAGTTTTCGTTATCGGGCATGCCTAGCTGGTTAAACGTTACGCCTAAATCGGCAAGTATCAAGGCTGGCGATTCTGTTGCTGTGCGCTTTCAGGGGCAGGCATGTACCGAAATTGGATTGCAGACAGCAGATTTGGTTTTTGACACAGGCCTAGATAATACAAAAACACTTAAGGTTAATCGTAATTGTGGTTCAGATTTAGCTACATTTGATTACAGCTTAGATAGGGTTTACTTTAACCAAGCTGTTCCTGCTTTAGATTCGAATCAGTCTGACCGTGACCAAATTCCTGTGATTGTTAATCGTAAGGGTATTGTGCGTGTGTTTATTACATCAAGTGATGCGAATGCCGCCGTCCCTCAGGTCACTCTTTTTTATCGTGATGCGAATGGGCAAACAGGTAAGTTAGATCTTTTTGGCCCGTCATCTATGCCGCTAAAAATTAACGAAGGCGATATCGATCAGACTTTTAATGCTATTTTACCTGCTAGTTTTTTCAAGTCAGGTCGTGAGTTTTATATCGAGATTGATGGTGCCAATGACATTGTTGAAACTAATGAGCAAAATAACCGTTACCCAGTCAGTGCCTATGCGCCGTTACGTTCAGTTAATCCTCCTGTTCACCGCGTAACATTTGTGCCGGTGAGTTTGAACGGTGATGCGCCAGATTTGACGCCTGATGTCGTAACGCGTCTATACAGTGCAACTAAAAATATGCACCCGATTGGCGAGTCTGATGTGCAGGTGCGCTCTCAAGTTTACTCATACAATAATACTGCGCCAGGCAGTGGTTGGAGTGACTTGTTACAGCAAATGTCTAATTTGTCACGCGCAGATGGCAGTAACCGTTATTATCACGCCATTGTGTCTGGCCGTGTAGATCGATCGAGTACTGCGGGCATTGGTTTTGTACCCGGTAGAGCGGCCGTTAGTATGATGTTCCCCGATACGATCGCCCACGAATTTGGCCACAATTTTAGTTTGAATCATGTGCCTTGTGGTGTTTCTGGCGATGCGTATTATCCGCATGCTGGCGGCGATACGAATGTATTCGGTTATGACTCGCTTAATAATAAATTAAAGTCGCCTAGCTCAAAAGATTTTATGAGTTACTGTAATAATGTGTGGGTGAGTGATTATTCATATTTAAAAGCATTAAATTATCGTGGCAATACTAATGCCGCGTTATATGCGCGTTTTGATCCTAGTCTTACTCCCAGAGTGCAGCCGACTCTTATTGTTAATGGCTTTATGAAAAGCGAAGATTTCAACGTGACTGATATTACACAGGCAACGGTTTTATCAAAAATCCATGCCCATGGTGAGTTTGTTATGAAGGGTTACGACGCAATGGGTCGTGAATTATTTATTCAGCCATTTGATGTGCAGTCTTTATCTCATTCATCCGACGAAATGTTTTCAGTCGCTATACCAAACACAGGTTATGAAAACTACGTGACAAAATTAACCGTCACCAGCAACGGAAGCAATCAAATTTTATTTGAAAAGACGCGCAGTAATATTGCCCGTAGTAGCGATATTGCATTGACCGCAAAAGCAGTGCGTATTGGTGAGAATGTACGTATTACCTGGGATGCTCTTATTTATGATCAAGCAACAATTGTCGATGCGTCAACGGGTAATGTTTTATCGTTTGATCGTTCTGGCGATGTTGTTGTTTCCTCTTATTCTGATGTGTTCGATGTTATGTTAACTGCGGAGTTTGAAAAAATTAAGTTAAGTGTTGAGGTTAAGTAAATAATATTTTATTTTTTTATAAGGGGCTTCGGCCCCTTTTTTTATGCGTGTTAATAATGTTTTTATGTTAATTTTTTATTGTTTGTCATGATAGGTTTTTAGTTTTTAAAATAGGTATATTAATTATTAACATGTATTTTTTTGGTATAACTTAAAACTTTTAGTTATACCTTGTTGTCTTTGTTTACGTTTGAATTAACATTATTGAATCCCTTTTTTTATGGCCGCTTTTTAGTGTGTCTCACGTCTCAATTTTATGCGTTTTTGAGCGATAAAATACACCTTGATAAGGTACGGCATGTGGCGTATTTAAAATACATAATTAGGGTGGTTTAAGGTGATGGAAATAATAACATTCAAACGTGTGCGTTTGGTTTTAGCGGTAAGTGTTGTTGCTAGTTTAACGGCGTGTATGGGGGATGATTCAATGCCGCTTGATGCGTCGGGTGCGAACGGGTCAAGCGATGGTGAGTTAAGAGTTGTACCAGATAGCGAATTAAATCAAGATTCAAATAATGTTAGTTCGTTCATGTCGGGCATTTCCAAAGTCACGGCTGCCGTAACGGGACAGGGCAGTGTGGTATCAACAAGCGGATACTTAAGCTGTCCAACAACGCGTTGCGGTGTTTATTACTACAAGGCAAATGCAATACTTCGACTAACCGCCAACCCCAAGCCTGGTCATCAATTTGTTGGTTGGAAAGGTGCGTGTAATTCAGCTGAGTTAGTTTGTCCAATTAACGTATTAAATAATGCAAATGTTGAAGCCATATTTAAGCCTATTAATACAAGCTCTGGCTCATTAACTGCGAAATTAGTATTAATGAATACAGTAACGGGCCAGCCTATTTCGGCTTTTGACCCTTTGCTTGATGGCGCAACCATTGATTTAAATAGCTTGCCTGAAGGTGCGCTCACTATTGCAGCAACAGAAACGGCAGGTCAAGTTCAGAGTATGCGTTTTGGTTTAAATCAAAATCAAAATTACCGTACTGAAAATGTCGTACCTTATGCACTAGAAAGTGATGCTGGTATTGAGAAGCTTAATCCGTGGAGGCTTGGTTTAGGTCAGCATACAATTAGTGTTACGCCGTTTAGTAGCGATAACGCAGGTGGCACCCAAGGTGAAAAAAATACTGTTAGCATTAATGTTGTGCGTTCTAGCATTAAAGCCAACACCAGCTCTATAACTATTAATAACCGTTTAGGTGCGGGCGAATCATCAGTAAAGCGTTTGACATTGTCTAACTCGGGTAACATCGCAGGTACATTCAAAATTACCAATGTGCCAAACTGGGTGCGTGTTTCTCCGCGTTCTGGCGATGTCGCCAGCAACGGTTCCGCTAATGTGAGTATTAAAACGGTGGCGTGTACGTCAACCGGGCAGGCGGCAGCTAACTTAAGTCTGGATGTGGGTACGGCTAAAAAAGAAACCATTAGGCTCGTTCTTAATTGTGGCGATGCTGTTACCGTAACGCCGAACCCTACACCAAGTCCTACACCAAACCCTACCCCAAGCCCTGTACCGAATCCGCAGCCAGAAACACCGCCTTCAACGGGGTCGGCAACTTTTGATTATAGTTTAGATCGCGTTTATTTTAATCAGGCGGTTCCATCGTTAGATACACGTTTAGCTTTAAAAGATCAGATCCCTGTTGTAGTCAACCGCGAAGGTATTATTCGTGCATTTGTTACCGCTAATAATACACAGGCTCCTGTGCCGCAGGTTGCTCTATATTGGAAGGATGCGAATGGTCAGTCGGGTAAAGTTGATTTGACTGGCCCCGGCTCAATGCGAACAACACTTAACGAGGCAACATATAACCATACGTTTAATGCTAAATTACCGGCAAGCTTTTTTAAGGCTGGCCGAGAATATTATGTTGCCATAGATAGCAATAACACCATTGCAGAAACCAACGAGCAAAACAATCGTTATCCAACAAATAATGCTTATGCATCATTAAAGTCAGTGACGCCGCCTGTACATCGAGTGACATTTGTCCCTGTTAGCTTAAACGGTAATGCGCCTAACTTAACGCGTGATGTGGTTGATCGTTTATATAGTGCAACTAAAAATATGCATCCTATTGGTGAGTCGGATGTGCAGGTACGATCACAAGTTTATGCTTACAATAATGCGGCTTCAGGTAGTGGGTGGAGTGATCTACTTAGGCAGATGGCTAACCTAGCGCGTGCTGATGGAAGCAATCGTTATTACCATGCGATAGTTTCTGGTCGAGTAAACAACTCAAGTACTGCGGGTATTGGTTATGTGCCCGGGAAGTTCGCGGTAAGTATGATGTTCCCCGATACCATTGCGCATGAATTTGGTCACAATTTTAGCTTGAGTCATGTTCCGTGTGGTGTGTCAGGTGATCCATATTATCCGCATGCGGGTGGTAATACTAACGTATATGGTTACGATATTCTCAATAACCAGCTTAAAGCACCCACCCGTAAAGACTTTATGAGTTATTGTAATAATGTGTGGGTAAGTGACTATTCTTTTGAGAAAGCATTGAATTTTCGAGGTGATGCGCGTACAGCTCGTTATGAGCGATTCGACCCTAATCAAGTTCCTACTGTACAGCCAACATTGGTGGTAAATGGTTTTGTGGGTAACGAAGAGTTTATTGTTGAGCATATGAATCAGGCAACGGTGATGTCAAAGCAAAATGTCGCGGGTGAATTTATTATGCGTGGTTATGATGCAATGGGGCGTGAATTGTTTAAGCAGCCTTTTGATGTACAAACATTATCTCATTCTGATGACAGAACATTTTCAGTAGCGATTCCCAATACAGGTTATGAAAATCTTGTTAGTAAATTAACTGTCACCACAGCAACAAGTAGCGATGTGTTGTTCGAAAAGACGCGCAGTAATATTGCGCAAAGTGTTGATCTTACTAGCGCTGCAAAAGCCGTGCGCGTGGGCGATAATGTTAAGGTTACTTGGGATACTCTTGTTTTTGACCAAGCCACCATTGTTGATGCGTCAACGGGTAACGTGCTCGCTTTTGATAGTACAGGTGAGGTTTTGGTATCGACACAGGCAAACAGCTTAGATTTAACGCTGACGTCAGAGTTTGATAGCAGTAGTATAAACCTAGAAATCGATTAATCTTTTAGGCATTATGTTTGTACTTAAACGGAGCTTCGGCTCCGTTTTTTTGTTTAAGTGGTGTGGGTTGAGTTAATGTGCAGTTTAAATGGTGAGTCGTCTAGGGCGTCTCTGATTAGCCTTGTGGTATCTCTGGCTTTCTGAAAGCCTCGAAGGGCGAGGTCTAGAGCGGTCACTTGCGTTGCTGCCTTTTTTGCTAAGGGCTGCGGCCTATTAGCTGCAAAAGACGCCTAGTAATTAATCGCTCTAGGTCACGCAGAGACGCTACGAGGTTAATCAAAGGCTCCCTAGATTGAAATATGTCGGGCTAAAGTTTAGGTTTATTGGCTTTTGTAGGGTTACTGGTTTCTATACCGCCATGTTGAGTACACACATATTGAGCAGGCATGTTGGATGCAGGTGCTGCCCTATATTTGTATTTAGTTTATCTTTGGTTAACGTTGCTTGTATTGTGTGGGGCAGTAGCCACGCAGTACACCTTTTGGGCGTAGCTTCTGGTGTTTCGTTTTTCTGCCCGATACGCGCTCGCGCCACACGTCAAATGAGCGCGATTTCATTTCTCTGCGCATAAGTTTAATGACCTGTTTTTCCTGTAGGCCAAACAACCCCTCTATTGCCTCAAAAGGCGTCCGGTCTTCCCATGCCATTTCTATTATGCGTGAGATTTCGCTATCACTAAGCTCTGTGTTTTTTTTGTTCATACTGGCCGTTATCTGTTTGTGGTTTGTCTAATTTATTACGTTATGTTTTGCTGAAAGATGATTTTGTACGTATCTTTATACGTGCTGTGGTATCATCGCGGTCGAGTCAGCTAGGCAATCGCCCTTTCGGGGGAGGAAAGTCCGGGCTCCATAGGGCAGAACGCCAGGTAACGCCTGGGGGGCGCGAGCCTACGGAAAGTGCAGCAGAGAGGAGACCGCCAGTTTTTTAAACTGGTAAGGGTGAAAGGGTGCGGTAAGAGCGCACCGCGCAACTGGCAACAGCTTGTGGCATGGTAAACCCCGTTCGGAGCAAGACCAAATAGGAATCCAATAGGTATGGCCCATACTGGATTCGGGTAGGTCGCTTGAGGCAAGTGGCGACACTTGTCCCAGATGAATGATTGTCCACGACAGAACCCGGCTTATCGGCTGACTCACTTAATATCTAAAAGCCTCTGGTTCGCGCCAGGGGCTTTTTACGTTCTGCGGTGTGTTTTGCTGGCAAAGGTTTGCGTTTAGGTTGTCTTTGCATTTAACGCCGTAATATTAAGTCCGTTTATTTTTATCTTAATGTAGTTTCTAGCTTCATTCTCCTATCCCATGCTATTCATAGTCTCTTGTTTTGATGTCTCTTTTTTTACTTGTTTTTATACAGTTAAAGTACTGTATGTCTTTGATTTTCGGAGTTTTTTTTCTTGGCTTTTTTCTTGACTTTACTTTAATCCGAAATATAGTGATATGTGTGGTATAAAGTGGTTTTTAGTGTATATTTGTGGGTTTTGATGCTCGCAAATGGAGAGTCGAGTGTTTCAAGGCAGTCATGCAATAACAATGGACGCAAAAGGCCGTATGGCGATTCCTGCTAAATTCAGGGAGTTGCTCGCTGCTGAGTGTCGCGGGCGTATTGTTGTAACTGCGCATACGCAAGATCGCTGTTTGCTTGTTTATACTGAAAACCAATGGCAAGAAATACTGCCGAAAATTGAAGGTTTACCCACGTTTAGTAAGCCAGCACTACGCGCCCAGCGCCTGCTAATTGGCTATGCGACAGCATTAGAGCTGGATAAAAATGGTCGAGTGTTGTTGCCTCCCACACTGCGTAATTACGGCGGGCTTGAAAAAAATCTCATGTTAGTTGGTTTAGGTAAGAAATTTGAATTATGGAGTGAGCAGGCGTGGTTCGACTCTATAAACGATATAGATGACGACGAGCCTTTGCCTCAAGAAATGCTCTCTCTCTCACTGTAAGGTACAACAAGGTAAGTAAATGACTCAAGATGCCCATTATTCTGTTTTGCTTGCAGAGTCTATAGAAGCCGTAGTGACAGACCCTAATGGTTGTTATGTCGATGGAACATTCGGCCGCGGTGGTCACACCCGTGCGTTATTAAGCGCACTAGGGCCAGATGCCACGGTGATCGGTATAGATAAAGATATAGACGCTGTCGAGGTCGGAAATACGCTTGCACAAGAAGATGCGCGCTTTGAGATGTTTCATGGCTCTTTTGCGGATATGAATACCGCTCTCAGTGGTAAGAAAGCCACTGGTATATTGGTTGATTTGGGTGTCTCATCACCACAGCTTGACCAGGCTGAGCGCGGGTTTAGTTTTATGCAAGACGGCCCTTTAGATATGCGCATGGATAACACCAAGGGTATGTCTGCGGCAGATTGGGTGAGTCATGCAAAAGAAGAAGACATCGCAAATGTGATTTGGGAGTTTGGTGAAGAGCGTTTTTCGCGTCGAATGGCAAAAGCCGTTGTTGAGGCTAGGCAAAAAAAGCCGATTACACGTACGTTAGAATTTGCCGAAATTATTAAACAGGCCAACCCTAATTGGGAACGACACAAACACCCTGCAACGCGAGCTTTTCAGGGTGTAAGAATTTTTATTAATAACGAGTTAGGTGATTTAAAAGCATTGTTAGATAACGCGTTAGACGTACTTGATAGCCATGGTCGTCTAGCTGTTATTAGCTTTCATTCGTTAGAGGATCGCATGGTAAAGCGTTTTTTTAAGGAGCAGACGCGCGGTAAGGTCTTTCCTAAAGGGATGCCGATAACCGAAAATATGCGAGAGCAAACATTAAAGTTGGTTGGTAAAAAATGTAAAGCTACGCGTGCAGAGCTAGAAGAAAATATTCGTTCACGCAGCGCAGTGTTACGAGTGGCAGAAAAACTCACTTAACGGCATTGACTAACATAAATATAATGAATCCAGTTTATAAAAAAGGTTAAAGATAATAAGCAGCATGGCAAAAAAACAGGTTGGCGCATTACGAATTATTTTTGTTGCCCTCTTATGGATAGGTGCTTTTTTGTCTGCATTAGCTGTTGTAAATAGTACGTTTGAAGTGCGCCAAATCACGATAAAGCTTGAAGCGTTGCGCAAGAGCGCCAATGCTCTTCAGGTGATATCGGGCCAGTTTTTATTGGAGAAAAGCGCACAAGCCGAATATTCACGAGTTGAGCGAGAAGCAAGGAAAAAACTCCAGATGATAAACCCAGACCCAAGTAACACTATTTTGGTTGAAGTACAATGAACACATCGCAAGTGGCAAAATGGCGTTTAGTCCTTTTATGCGTAGCAATAGCTATGCTGCCGCTTGTGCTCGTTTGGCATTTGGCTAAATTACAGGTTATCCCCAATAACGGTAAAGATTATCGCTTTTTACAAAGTGAGGGTGAGGCGCGCACATTGCGTAGTTTGTCTATTCCAGCGTATCGGGGGGTGGTCACTGATCGTCATGGTGAGCTCTTAGCGGTAAGTACGCCGTTAATTTCTATTTATGCTAACCCTCAAAATTTAAAACAAAAAGATATCCCAAGAGTGGCCATGCTTTTAGGTTTATCGCAAAAAACATTAATCGCTCGTTTTGAAAAATATAAAAACAAACAGTTTATGTATATTGCCCGCCATTTGCCGCCGCAGCGCGTCGATACTAAAAGCCTGCGTCGTATTAGTGGAATTTCGATTAAAGAAGAGTACCGTCGTTATTACCCCGCGGGTGAAGTTGCTGCTCATATTGTTGGTTTTACTGATATAGAAGACCAAGGCCAAGAAGGTATCGAGCTTGCCTATAACGAGTGGCTTGCTGGTAAGCCCGGCGAAAAAAGTGTGATCAAAGATCTACGCGGTAATATCGTAAAAGAAAACGGTATGGTAACGGCACCGTCAACAGGTAACGCGTTACGCTTAACCATTGATTTACGTTTACAATACCTTGCTCACAAAGAGCTAAAAAAAGCGGTACTTGGGCAGGGTGCAAAAGGTGGCACATTGGTTATGTTGGACGTCGATTCTGGCGAGGTGTTGGCAATGGCAAATCAACCCACTTACAACCCTAATGATCGCAAACGCTTAAACCCTGCGCATATGCGTAACCGCGCGTTAACCGATGTGTTTGAGCCTGGTTCTACTATGAAGCCGTTCACGGTGATGGCGGCATTAGAAACCGGGCGGTTTAAAGCCAATCACACGATTAATACCAGCCCCGGTTATGTCCGTGTAGGTAAGAAAACATTGCTTGATCCGCGTGATTACGGTGTTATGGATTTAACAACCATGATCAAAAAATCTAGCCAAGTGGGTATTACCAAGCTTGCATTAGAATTAGACGGCACCTATCTACGTGATTTTTTCTATCGTACAGGCTTGGGGCAGGATACCGGATTGGCATTTCCAGGTGAAAGCCCGGGCGTGCTGCCTGCTAGACGTAAGTGGCGGCCCATTGAGCAAGCAAACTTATCATTTGGTTACGGTTTGAATGTAAACGCAGTCCAGCTTGCGCAATCTTACGCCATGATTGCAGCTAAAGGCAAAATCAAACCGGTAAGCTTAGTCGTCAGTAATAACGAAGCACAGCAAGCCGCACTATCTGACGAGCAAATTGTCAGTGCTAATATTGCTTACGACATAACGCAAATGCTTAAAGAAGTGACGCTTTCTGGTGGCACCGCAACCCGCGCTCAAATTAACGCCTACCCTGTTGCAGGTAAGTCGGGCACTGCGCACAAAGTTGAAAATGGTGTTTATGCCGATAATAAATACAAGGCTTTTTTTGCTGGTTTTGCACCCGCGGATAACCCAAAGATTGTTGCTGTTGTTGTGATTGATGAGCCTTCTAACGGTAAGTATTTTGGGGGGGAGTCAGCGGCACCCGTGTTTGCCGCATCGGTACAGCGAGCATTAGAAGTATTGCAGGTTGCCCCTGCTGATACGCAAGAATATAGCCTTAGTGTGCCCGATGTTTTGCGCCCAACACCCGAGAAGATTGTAGGCGCATTATGATAAAGCTAGGTGAGTTGTTAGCGCGTTTATATCAGCATATTACGCTGGATGCGGCATTAAGCCATACAGATGTAAGTGGCATAACGTTGGATAGCCGAGAAGCCAATAATAGCGTTGTTTTTATTGCTATAAAAGGGCAAGCCGTAGATGGCCGAGATTTTATTGCATCATGTGGCGCATCTATTATTGTCGCTCAAGCGGACAAAGAATCTATTGATTATCGCCATGATAAGGTGATTATTTCACTTGTTAATTTGCCGCAAAAGGTGAGCTTACTGGCTGGCAGGTTTTATGGTGAGCCTTCTAAAAAAATAGCCGTTACCGCTTTTACTGGTACAAACGGTAAAACGACTTGTGCTTATTTATATTCTCAGCTGATTGCGAATTTAGCTGGTACATGCGGTCATATAGGCACATTGGGCTATGGTGTTTTTATGGGTGAAAAACCTGGCTCTACTATAGACTCAACGTGTACTAGAGGCTCAGCGCATACAGGTTTTGCGTCGCCCGTTTTAAAAAGCACAGGACTAACGACGCCGTCACCGATTGAATGCCAAAAAATTCTAAATGCGTTTTGCGGTAAAACGCATTACGCCTCTATAGAGGCGTCGTCTCACGCCTTAGAGCAGCACCGTGTGAAAAACATTTATTTTTCAGGTGCCGTATTTACAAATTTAAGCCGTGATCATTTAGATTACCATAAAACTATGTCGGCTTATTTTGAATCAAAATTGATGTTATTTACCAAGCATAGCATCGATTTTGCCGTTGTAAATTTAGATGATAAATACGGTGTGAAGACGTTAACTACATTATGGGAAGCTGCGTGTAGTACTCAGAGTACGCCGCATAAAAAAGTTAAAAAGATAGGTTTTTCTTTAACGTCTAAGAATGCAGAAACTTCCCTTATTGATGAAGCTATTTATGTCAATAACGTTGATTTCTCTAATAATGGTATGCGTGTTGAAATAGCTGGTAGCTATGGCGTTCATCGTTTTTTTACGCCCCTCATCGGCACATATAATTTAGCAAATGTATTAGCCGTGATTGCATGTGCGGTGAATAACGGATTTGATATTGACGCTGTTTGTCTAGCTGCCGCGGACCTTAACGCTGTTCCTGGTCGTTTAGAGCTTGTTGCTCATGCAGATGATCATGCGTCAATATTTGTGGATTTTGCGCATACCCCAGACGCTGTTGAAAAAGTTATTTCTGAATTACGCTCTATTTGTAAAGGGCAATTGTGGATAGTGCTAGGTTGCGGTGGTAACCGTGATAAAGGCAAGAGGCCTCTTATGGCACAGGTGGCTTTAAACGCAGATTACAGTGTTTTTACATCAGATAATCCACGAAACGAATCGCCAGACGATATTTTAGATGACATGTTAAAAGATATCTCTGTCGATGGACCGGTATACCGTATTGCTTTAAGAGAGCAGGCTATTGCGTTTGCAGTAAGCCATGCTAAACAAAACGATATTGTTTTAATTGCGGGTAAAGGTCACGAACAACACCAAATTATAATGGGCGAACATATCCCTTTTAGTGATGTTGATGTCGCAAGAAAGTCAGTAGAAAAAAAGCGCGCAGCCGTCAAGCAAAGCGAGGCTGTATATGTCAAATAACGCAATTACACTATCGTTCGCACAGTTACATGATCGCTTTAGCGGTGTACTTAACGATGACTGTCATTTCATGTCTGTATCTACGGATACGCGTTCACTAAACAAAGGTGATGTGTTTGTCGCCTTAAAAGGCCCTTCATTTGATGGCCATAGCTATATTCAAAAAGCGATTGATTTAGGCGCTGCTGGTATTATTAGCGAGCAACCACTGGAGCCACGACATAAACAACGTATCCCTGTTTGGCTGGTGGCTGATAGCTATAAGGCGCTGGCACAGTGCGCGATACTTAAACGCGAGCAGTATACAGGTAAGGTCGTCGCTATCACTGGTAGTGCGGGTAAAACAACCGTTAAAGGTATGGTCAACGCCATACTGTTACAGGTAGGTAATACGCTTGCGACCCAAGGAAATTTTAATAACCATGTAGGTGTGCCGCTAACTATGATGCAGATCAGTAATGATCATCGTTTTATAGTGGTGGAAGCTGGAGCCAGTTTAAAAGGGGATATAAGTTATCTTGTTAATATTATCCAACCTCATGTTGCGTTGGTTAACAATGTTTATGGCGCGCACCTAGAAGGGCTTGAATCACTGCAAGGCGTTGCCATAGAAAAATCGGCAATATATTCACGTTTTGCACCGTCAGCGACAGCCATACTCAATCTTGATACTGATTATGTTAATGATTTTAAGCATGTTATTGCTGACGTACCAACTCGATCATATAGCTTAAGTAAATCTGAGCACAGCGATGTGTATGTATCAGGTAGTCGCTTAAACGATATCGGTGTAGCGACATTCACGTTATGTTGTAAAACAGGCCAAGAGTGCGATGTAACTTTGGGCGTAATTGGTCAGCATAATATTGCTAATGCATTGGCCGCGGCATCTATTTGCTTAGCGTTGGAAGTTTCGTTAGATAATATCGCACAAGGGTTGCTCGCTTATAAGGGCGATGCAGGTCGCATGCAAGCAAAAACGCTAATAGAAAATACCGTGTTGGTCGATGATACCTACAACGCAAACATAGGTTCAGTAAATAGCGCTATTCATTATCTTGCTAATTTAAAAAATACGCGCACATTACTGTTGTTAGGTGATGTTGCTGAGCTTGGGGTTGATGCAAAAAAAGTGCATGCTCATCTAGGCGAATATGCAAAGAAACAAGGTGTAAACGCACTCTGGTGTGTTGGCGACTTAACTCACAATACCGCGACTGCTTTTAATAATACGGCATCAGCGACTCATCAAATAAGCTCAACTGCACGTTGGTTTGATAGCCAACACGCACTTATTAATGCATTTTTACAAGAAGATTTTAGCAATACAGTTATCCTTGCAAAAGGTTCGCGTAGCGCAAAAATGGATCTCATCGTAGTGGCGTTACACGAGCACTTTTTAAAGGTAAATTCTCCATGTTAGTTTGGCTGGCTCAATATTTAGAACAGTATCTTGGCGTATTTGGCGTCGTCCAGTATTTATCGTTTCGTGCCATTTTGGGTGTGATGACGGCCTTGGGTATTTGTTTATTGTTAGGTCCTTGGTTTATCAATAAGCTTAACCAGTTACAAATTGGCCAGTCTATTCGTGACTGCGGCCCTGAAAGCCATTTGGCTAAAAGTGGCACACCCACTATGGGCGGTACGCTCATTTTATTTTCAATTATTTTATCTAGCCTTTTGTGGTCCGATTTATCTAATCGCTATGTACTCGCTGTTTTATTTGTCACGTTAAGTTTTGGTTGGGTTGGTTGGGTTGATGATTACCGCAAAGTGGTCGAAAAAAATTCAAAAGGCTTACCGGCTAAATGGAAGTATTTTTGGCAATCATTATTTGGCGTTATAACGTCGGTTGGTTTGTATGCAACATCAACATTGCCACAAGAAACAACGTTATATTTCCCATTTTTTAAAGATATCTTTTTACAAGTTGGGGTGTTTTATATTGTTATTACCTACTTCATGATCGTGGGTTTCAGTAACGCGGTCAATCTCACTGACGGTTTAGATGGTCTAGCCATTATGCCGACGGTATTGGTAGGCGGTGCACTGGGCTTAATTGCTTACCTTGTGGGAAATGTGAACTTTTCAAATTACTTACATATCCCCTACGTACCAGGTGCGGGTGAGTTGGTCGTTTTTTGTGCGGCGCTAGGCGGCGCGGGTTTAGGGTTTTTATGGTTCAACACATACCCTGCACAAGTTTTTATGGGTGATGTAGGCGCATTATCATTAGGTGCAGCGTTAGGTGTGATTGCCGTGATTGTTCGCCATGAAATTGTTTTTATTATTATGGCCGGTATTTTTGTGATGGAAACCGTCTCGGTTATCTTGCAGGTTGCCTCCTTCAAATTAACAGGTCGGCGTATATTTAGAATGGCGCCATTACATCATCATTTCGAATTAAAAGGCTGGCCCGAGCCGCGCGTGATTGTGCGTTTTTGGATTATTACCGTGATGTTAGTCTTGATCGGTTTGGCCACATTAAAATTAAGGTAAAAAAATGCAGTTAATCGCCACAGATACGCCGTCAGTAGTTATAGGCATGGGCCTTACGGGTATGGCGTGTGCGCGTTATTTTTGTAAGCTAAATAAAAGCTTTATCCTTATGGATACGCGCGAGCAACCACCAGAGCATGCGTTAGCTGAGGCTCAAAAATTACAAGAAAGTCATCCTAAAATGTCACTTGTCTTAGGTGACTTAGACGCCGATACCTTGGTGCACGCAAAACAACTTATTTTATCCCCTGGTATCCCCAAAAGTCTTCCTGCTATTGAGTCTGCAAAAAAAGCTGGTGTGCCGATTTTAGGGGATATTCAACTTTTTGTTAATCAAGTTCGCGCGCACAGCGAGGCTAAAATTATTGGAGTAACGGGTTCTAACGGTAAAAGCACTGTTGTGACCGCGTTGGGTTTGGCTTGTAAAGCTGCTGGTTTAAAAACCGTAGTTGCTGGTAATATTGGTGTGCCCGTTCTTGATGTATTAGCGCAAGCGCTAGCTAATGACTCTGACTTTGCTGATGTATATATTTTAGAATTGTCTAGTTTTCAATTGGAACTTGTGCAGCGTGCATCACTGGATGTGGCATCCGTGCTCAATGTCTCAGCTGATCATATGGATCGTTACCCTAGCCTTGCGCATTATTGTCAAGCCAAGTTACGTATTTACTTTGGTGCACAAAATATTGTTTATAACGTTAACGATATGCTTACCATTCCGCCGCTAATGGAGCATGTAACACGTTACGGTTTTGCTATTAAAAAGCCCATAGAAGAAGCGCAAATACCTATTTATGTTGATGGCGATAATAATATTGTTGTTGATAAGCAGGTTGTTTGTTCTGCGGCCGATTTTACGGTTAAGGGTGAGCATAATGTCGAAAATATCTTGGCTGTTATAGGTATTTTATACGCCTCTAGTATTGACATACAAAGCGCTTTAAAGGGGTTGATCGCATTTCCTGGCTTACCGCACCGTTGTCAAACGGTGAAGGAAGCAAAACATGTTACTTATATCAACGATTCAAAAGCCACCAATGTGGGTGCAGCTATTGCAGCTATTAAAAGCATCCAGCCACACTGTAAAAATCTTATTTTGATTGCAGGTGGTGACGGTAAGGGTGCCGATTTTTCAACATTTGCGACCACTGTGAATGCCGATGTTACGCATGTTATTACGTTTGGTCGTGATGCAGAAGAGATCAATACTGCCATTAAAGCTCAGCAATTAAAATCTGGGCAAGCTACACAATGTGCATTGCATCAATCAACTCATTTACAGGATGCGGTTGACCAAGCTTATCGCTTAGCGTGTGAGGGCGATGTTGTCTTGTTGTCGCCAGCTTGTGCAAGTTTAGATATGTTTAGTGGTTTTGAGCAACGCGGCGAGCAGTTTTCGCAGTATGTTGAGGCGTTAACCCATGCTTAGCGTCTCACCTCAAACCATAATAAGCGACGCCGCCGATGCGTATGTGAGCCGTTGGCGACAGCTTGATTTTATGTGCTACGGCTGCGTGCTGCTTATTATGAGTATTGGCTTGATTATGGTAGCCAGTAGCTCAATGGACTTTGCTCATGCGCAATATCATGACGCTTGGTTTTTCATCAAAAAACAAATTATTTTTTTGGGGTTAGGCTGCACTTTAGGGTTAGTTATTTTGGCGATACCTATTAAAATCTGGAATCGCTTTTCCGGTTTATTGTTAATTGCTGGTTTGTTTTTATTGGCTGCTGTTCTTATTCCCGGTGTCGGAAAAGTTGTAAACGGTAGTCGACGATGGTTGTCACTTGGCTTGTTTTCTGTACAGGCGTCAGAGTTGGCTAAGTTTTGTTTTGTGATTTATTTTGCCAGTTTTTTATCGCGTAAAAACGAAGAGTTAAAAACGCAGTGGTCAGGCTTTATTAAAATTACGTTTATTATGCTCGCCATTATATGTTTATTGTTAATGGAGCCCGATTTTGGGACATCCGTTATTATTTCAATGGTGGCGGGTATTGTCATGTTTGTGGCGGGTGTACCTATTATACGTTTTGCGTTGTTGGCGCTAAGCGGTATTGCTGGGTTGGTTGCTATTGCTGTTTTTTCGCCTTACCGCTGGGAGCGTTTGGTGGCTTTTATGGACCCTTGGTCGCGTCAATTTGATAGCGGTTACCAGCTTGTACAGTCCCTTATTGCATTTGGGCGTGGTGAATGGTTTGGTGTTGGTTTAGGTAACAGTTTGCAAAAACTATTCTTTTTGCCTGAGGCGCATACAGATTTTATTTTTGCTATTTATACCGAAGAATTTGGTTATATTGGTGCATTAGGGTTAATTGCTTTGTTTAGTTTTTTATTATCACGTTTATTGATGCTGTTTAATAAAGCGTGTATTAAGCAACAGTTTTTTTCTGCGTATCTCATTTTAGGTGTTGCCGTCATGATTGCGGCGCAGGCATTTATTAATATGGGCGTGGCATCAGGGCTCTTACCGACTAAAGGCTTAACACTGCCATTTATTAGTTATGGGGGCAGCAGTATGTTGGTGACATGTTGTTTGATTGCACTAGTGATGCGTATCAATTTGGAGTTAGCCGATGACAAACCGTAAGCCGCCTAACAACAAAACTGTACTTATTATGGCGGGCGGCACCGGTGGGCATGTTTATCCGGGTTTAGCTGTTGCGCATGCGCTCTATTTGCGCGGTTACGATATTGCTTGGTTAGGCAGTGTAGGCGGCATGGAAAAAGAGCTAGTCGCAACACAAAGCGCCATGATGGGCATCCCTATTGGCTATCATGATATCGCTATTTCAGGTGTGCGCGGTAAAAGTAAAATAACACTTCTTGCTGCGCCCATTAAAATAGCTAAAGCAATTTTATCTGCCAAAAAAATTATTACCGCTATTTCGCCTTGTTTAGTGATTGGTATGGGTGGCTTTGTTGCAGGCCCAGGTGCTTTTGCTGCGTGGCGATTAAAACTGCCCATTATTGTGCATGAGCAAAATGCCGTTGCCGGCACTACTAATAAGTTAACACGTTTATTTGCGACAAAAGTACTATGTGCATTTCCTAATGTGTTCGAGGGCGCGCATGTGGTGGGTAACCCTGTAAGAAATGATATTGAGCAAATTGAGCCACCCAAAACAAGAATGGCTAAACGTGAAGGCCCCATCCGTATTTTAGTCTTGGGCGGCAGCCGTGGCGCACAATTTATTAACACATTAATTCCAGCATCTATAGCTAAAGTAGGTAGCGCTCCAGCGTTACATATTGCGCATCAAGCAGGTAAAGATAAGTTTGAGCAAACACAAAAAAATTACGAGCAACACAATATTACTGCCGATGTTGTTCCGTTTATTGAAGAAATGGCCGATGCATTAGCATGGGCAGATATTGCTATTTGTCGTTCTGGTGCGTTAACAGTATCGGAGCTAACGGCGGCAGGATTAGGCGCTATTTTTATTCCTTATCCGCATGCAATAGGCGATCACCAAACAAAAAATGCTGATTTTATGGTGGCGAATAATGCGGCCATGGTGTATCAGCAAGCGGCACTTAGCCCTGAGATTTTTGCCGTGCAATTAAATGCATTATTAAGTAATAAAGAACAGATTTTAACTATGGCTTCAAACGCAAAAAAGGCGCATGTTCCTCACTGCGCACACACTTTCGCAACCATTTGTGAGGGTGCGATCAATGATTAAACCATTAAGGCATATTGTCCCTGAAATGCGTCGCATCCGTGTTATCCATTTTGTGGGTATTGGCGGTGCAGGTATGAGCGGTATTGCCGAAGTTTTGCTAAACCAAGGATATCAAATTACGGGTTCCGATATCAGAGCGTCGGCCGTGACAGACCGCTTAAATACAATGGGCATGACCGTGTTTATTGGCCACCATGAAAGTAATATTCAATATGCCAGTGTGGTGGTGACATCGACGGCCGTTGATGCGTCTAACCCTGAATTAGTTGCTGCGCGCGAAAAACGTATTCCTATAGTGCGTCGCGCTGAAATGTTGGGTGAGTTGATGCGTTACCGCCATGGTATTGCGGTTGCGGGAACACACGGAAAAACAACGACGACCAGCCTTATTGCATCCGTTTTGGCCCAAGGTAAAAAAGACCCTACTTTTGTGATTGGTGGTTTATTAAATAGCGCGGGTACTAATGCAGGTTTAGGTGAAAGCCGTTACTTGGTTGCTGAAGCCGACGAAAGCGATGCCTCATTTTTACACCTTCAACCGATGGTGAGTGTGGTGACCAATATTGATGCCGATCATATGGACACGTATGGCGGAGATTTTTCGGTATTAAAGCAAACATTTATTGAGTTTTTACACAACTTACCTTTTTATGGTGTGGCCGTTTTATGTGGTGATGACGCCGTGATTCAAGAAATTTCACCTGCGGTTTCTCGCTCAATTATTACTTATGGGTTAAATGAGAGTAATGATTATTGTGCATTTGATTTGGTGCAACATTTAAACACCGTAGAATTCAAAGTGCGCAGGCCTGATGGCCTTAGTGTTTTACCGGTTACATTAAATATGCCCGGCGCGCATAACGTGTTAAATGCTACCGCCGCCGTTGCTGTTGCAACAGAAGAAAAAGTAGATGACGAAGCCATACAAATTGGCCTAAAAGGTTTTATGGGCGTTGGCCGACGTTTCGAAATTTACGGCGAATTTTATCGATTTAACAATGGCGAGCACAAAGACAGCGTAATGTTGGTGGATGATTATGGCCACCACCCAAGTGAAGTGAGCGCTACGATAAAAGCCGTTAGAGCGGGGTGGCCTACTAGGCGACTTGTTATGATTTATCAGCCGCATCGTTATAGCCGTACACGTGATTGCTTTGACGATTTTGTTGACGTGTTATCTCATGTTGACCAGTTGATTTTATTGGATGTTTACGGTGCAGGCGAAACGCCGATTGCTGGTGCCGATGGCAGAAGTTTAAGCCGTAGTCTGCGTACGCGTGGGCAGGTTGACCCTGTCTTTATCGAAAATATCAGTGACGTACCCGCCGTGTTGTCAGGCTTAATTGAGCCAGGTGATATTGTAATTACTCAGGGCGCAGGTACTGTAGGTAGTTTGCCCGATACGTTAATTAAAAATGTATTTCACCAAGGTGAGGATGTGTAATGCTGTATCAAAAGCATAGCAATACACAGCCAGAGCAATTTGGTAAAACGTTGGTTTTATTTGGCGGTGTCTCTTCTGAGCGTGAAGTCTCGCTTAAAAGTGGGCAAGCGGTATTGGCGGCTTTACTTAAGTCAGGTGTTAATGCGCAAGGCGTAGATATTGGTAAAAACCCAGTCGACCAACTGCATAATCTTGCCGCTGATCGTGCCTTTATTTGCTTGCATGGTGAAGGCGGTGAAGACGGTAAAATCCAAGCTTTACTTGATTTTTTATCTCTACCTTATACGGGCAGTGCCCATGCAGCATCGGCATTAGCAATGGATAAATTACGCACAAAACAAGTTTGGATAACTCGCCAGTTGCCTACGCCACGTTTTGATATTGCACATGCGCAAACAAACTGGGCGTCTATGTTAGACAACTTGGGCGGTGCAGTTTTTGTTAAACCCATTCACGAAGGCTCAAGTATTGGCTTGAGTTTAGCGCAAACATCACAAGCGCTAAAAGAGGCGTATCAAAAGGCGGCCCGTTTAGATAAAGAAGTATTAGTAGAACAAAAAATCACAGGTGCTGAGTACACGGTCGCTATTTTAAATGGCCAAGTCTTGCCCTCTGTGCGTGTTGAGTCCCATGCTGATTTTTATGATTACAACGCGAAGTACGTCACCGGCAATACCGAATATTTTTGCCCGTCGGGCTTAAGTAATGCGCAAGAAGCTGAGATTGCAAAACTTGCTCTTGATGCTTTTAATGCTATTGGCTGCTCAAGTTGGGGTCGTGTGGATATTATGCAGGATAAAGACGGTAACTTTTATCTGTTGGAATTAAATACCTCTCCCGGAATGACAAACTCAAGCTTAGTACCGATGGCTGCTAAAGAGGCGGGTTTACCTTTTGACGAGCTTGTATTAGAAATTTTAGCGTACACGTTAAGTAAAAAAACGTGCTAAACCCAATACCTTTTATACAGTACGGTCGCGTTAAACCTAGAAAAGGGGCAACAAGTACACGCCCTAAACGCGGCAGCGTAAAAAAAGGGCGTTTAGTATTAAAAATAGTCGCTTTTTTAGTGTGTTTGCCACTAAGTATTGTTATGTTGTATGACCGAATACACTGGTCAGATTTACACCAAAAAGCAACGGCCGTTATCCACAAGCCGGTCGAGCATATTGCAATAAAAGGCCAATTTAATTTGGTTGAAAAAACAGAGATCCAGAAATTGGTATCGAGCGCCCTTGAGGGTGACTTTATGAATATTGATTTGCTCGCATTAAAGCGTGCTATCGAGAAAAATCCATGGGTACATAAAGCGGACTTAAATCGTGCATGGCCCAGTAGTTTAGAGATCAAAATCACCGAGCAAAAACCAATTGCTCGATGGAACAACGAAGGCTTTTTAAACCAATACGGTGATTTGATCTATGCCGATATTAATGACCGTTTACAAGAGCAACCTGTGCTTAACGGCACACCTGAAAATAGTCATGTAGTGGCTAAGATGTATTTAGATTTATCGATTGAATTAGCTAAGTATCAGCTAAAAATTAATGAATTGACGCTGAGTTCACAATATTCTTGGAGTTTAGTGTTAAAAAACGGTGTAAAACTTGTATTTGGCGAAAATGATGTAATTATCAAGTTAAGTAAATTTTTATACGTGTATGACCAGCACTTGCGTGCTTACTTTAACACCGTTAAAAAAATTGATTTACGCTACGATAATGGGCTCGCCGTAGCATGGCATAACACTACATTTTAACTGTGTTTTGGCTCAAAAAAATGAAGCAATATACACATAAAAAATATAAACAAGGCAAAAGAATGGCAAGCTCAAACGAAGGAAAAATGATTGTTGGTTTAGATATTGGTACCTCGAAAGTGGTGGCCATTGTCGGCGAACTTTCACCCGAGGGTGAGTTATCTATTGTCGGGATTGGCTCGCACAAATCAGTGGGTTTAAAAAAAGGTGTTGTAGTTAATATTGAATCAACCGTGCAATCTATTCAGCGCGCAATTGAAGAAGCCGAATTAATGGCTGGCTGCTCTATTCACTCTGTTTATGCGGGTATTGCGGGTAGTCATATTCGTAGTATGAGTTCACACGGTATTGTGGCTATAAAAGATCGCGAAGTACTCACGCAAGATTTAGATCGTGTGATTGATGCGGCCCAAGCTGTTGCTATACCAGCCGATCAAAAAATATTACATATCTTGCCGCAAGAATATTTAATTGATGAGCAAGAAGGCGTTAAAGAACCTCTTGGTATGTCGGGTGTACGGTTAGAAGCCAAGGTGCATCTAGTGACGTGTGCCGTCAACGCGGCGCAAAATATCGAAAAATGTATTCGGCGGTGTGGTTTAGAAGTTGACGATATTATTTTAGAGCAACTTGCCTCTAGTCATGCGGTCTTAACCGATGATGAAAAAGAATTAGGTGTATGTATTGTTGATATCGGTGGCGGCACAACAGATATAGCAGTATTTACAGAGGGTGCAATTCGCCACACAGGCGTTATCCCCATTGCTGGCGACCAAGTGACAAATGATATTGCGATGGCGTTACGTACGCCAACACAGTACGCGGAAGAACTCAAAATTAAATATGCGTGTGCGTTAGCTAAATTAACCGGCGCAGAAGAAACAATTAAAGTACCCAGTGTGGGTGATCGTGAATCGCGTGATTTACTAAGGCAATCTCTGGCCGAAGTGGTCGAGCCGCGATACGAAGAATTATTTAACTTGGTACAAGCTGAATTAAGACGCAGTGGTTATGAAGATTTAGTGGCCGCTGGCGTAGTGTTAACGGGGGGGACATCGAAAATGGAGGGCGTGGTTGAGCTTGCAGAAGAGATTTTCCATATGCCTGTACGTTTAGGTGCACCGCAAAGCGTTAAAGGCTTAAAAGATATTATGAATAACCCGATTTATTCAACGGGTGTGGGGTTGTTGATCTACGGGTCGCAGCAGCAGGGAAATAGACGCGGTCAGGTTAAAGAGCCGCAAGAGAGCATGGCAGAGAGGATCAAGGGATGGTTTCAGCGTAATTTTTAAATGTAATGCCAAAAATTCAAAAGTATTCTTGCAGTTAATCTGCACAAGACAAAATTATTAGGTTCAAAGGGGAAGTAACATGTTTGAGTTGGTTGATAATATTCCACAAAACGCCGTCATTAAAGTAGTTGGTGTTGGCGGAGGTGGCGGTAACGCCGTTAAGCACATGATCGATAGCGATGTTGATGGTGTTGAATTTATTTGTGCAAATACTGATGCGCAAGCGTTAAAAGACGTAGAAGCAAAAACGGTGCTGCAGCTAGGTAATGCCATTACAAAAGGTTTGGGTGCTGGTGCTAACCCTGAAGTGGGTCGTCAAGCGGCAATGGAAGATAAAGAGCGTATTGCCGAAGTACTTAGCGGTGCCGATATGGTATTTATTACCGCAGGTATGGGCGGTGGTACGGGTACGGGTGCAGCGCCTGTTGTCGCTGAAGTTGCCCGTGAGATGGGCATTTTAACTGTTGCTGTTGTGACAAAGCCGTTTACCTTTGAGGGTAAAAAACGTCTCGCGATTGCAGAAGCAGGTATTAAGCAATTACAGGATCGTGTTGACTCATTAATTACGATTCCAAACGAAAAACTATTAGCTGTACTGGGTAAGGCAACAAGTTTACTTGAGGCATTTAAAGCCGCTAACAATGTATTATTAGGTGCTGTACAAGGTATTGCTGATCTTATTATTCGCCCAGGTATGATTAACGTTGACTTTGCTGACGTGCGTACAGTGATGTCAGAAATGGGTATGGCGATGATGGGCAGTGGTTATGCTAAAGGCGATAACCGTGCACGTGAAGCCGCTGAAGCCGCTATTAAAAGCCCGCTACTTGAAGATGTGAATCTACATGGCGCTAAAGGTATTTTGGTTAACATTACCGCTGGCATGGATTTATCGCTAGGTGAGTTCACTGAAGTGGGTGACACCATTGAAGAGTTCGCATCATCAGATGCAACTGTTGTGATAGGAACGGTTATTGATGCTGAAATGGCAGACGAAATAAGAGTCACCGTTGTTGCGACGGGTTTGGGATCTGAGTTAGATGATGAGCCGGCTCTGCCTGTAGAGGCGAGAGTGGTTGTGGATAATTCACGTATTGATACGGCCAAGCCAAATTACTCTGACTTAGATAAACCAACGGTTATGCGTGCTAATACGGCACAACGTACGCAGTCAAACGGCAATGCAGCGTCAGCATTAAACCCGCAAGATAAGGCCATGGAATATTTAGATATTCCTGCTTTTTTACGTAAGCAAGCAGACTAACTCATTTCTCATGCCGGGTTGAGTCATGCAGGCGCTAAGCGGTCTATATGTCTCGTTTAGTGGTGTTTCAGCGTATTGCATGCGGGTTGATAAGGGCTTTAATCTTAGATTAAGGTTGAAGCCTTCAATATGTGTCTTAAGTTGATGTTTAATATTGCGTCAAGATGGTTCCCCGTACCTTAATTGAGTTTGCGGATTAAAGTTTCTGGTTTAGGGCATACTTTGGTATAGTGCCCAATATTGAACCACGTATTATTTATTTACCTTTATGTGCAAATAAGCAGTGTATGTAGAGATGTTTACGTGGTCACACACATTAATATGGATTTTTCTAGTTTGAGCGGTCTGAACCGTCCATGAGAAAATAATTATGATAAAGCAACGAACACTAAAAAATGAAATCCGCGCAACAGGCGTTGGCTTACATACTGGCCGCAAGGTCTATTTAACGCTGCGCCCCGCAGCTATTGATGCTGGTATTGTTTTTCGTCGTGTAGATTTAGACCCAGTTGTAGAAATTCCTGCAAAGGCACATTATGTTGGTGATACGATGTTATCAACAACATTAGTAAAAGATGATGTTCGTGTCTCGACTGTTGAGCATCTTCTTTCCGCTATGGCAGGTCTTGGCATCGATAA
>CAKZUG010000044.1 GCA_937920545.1 uncultured Saccharophagus sp. | reverse complement strand
AAGTTGTTTTTTTAATTTTTCATTATCAGGTATAACGTTGATCTCAAATTGGGTAATCGACTTATCTTGAAATAAGCTAATAGCGACCGCTGGATTAACGATTAACGTATTTGTTATCACTGAGGCGGCTAACGTCAAACTGAATAATGCTTTGTATAGGGTAGTTTTTGATATCATGTAAGGTTTTAATTAGTTAGTTAGTCGATTGGCTGGCCGATAATTTAATCAATTGATTCATTAGTCGAACGTATTCATGTGCCAATTAGGTGCACAGTATATAGTATTCAGCTTTAATCGCTGACTTTTCGGTTTTTACCGCTTTTAGCACGGTTGGCGTTTTCGGTTTGCACATAGATAGTGTCGGTTGTTGCCATGCTAGCATGCCCTAGATCTTCAGAGACATCTTTCAGTGTGCGCCCACGTTCTATTTCCATACTGGCACCTGTATGCCTTAACCAGTGCGTGGAGGCTTCTTGTAATTTACGCGCACGATCTTCACCTTCTTGATCTCTCATCGAAATATACGCTAAGTCGAACACTTCCTGTACTAAACGCCTTAGGTGTCTGGCAGTCATACCGCCTTTGCCACGGATTTTTTCAACAATGGGCGACTGTTCAGATGAATGAGGTAAGGGCGGTAGGCCACGGGATTGCCTGTAACGCTTTAAATAAATAATAAAGCTATTGGGTACGGTAATATCGCGAATTTTTCGACCTTTACCGTATATTTTTAACCAGAAATTTTCTTGGCTATCTTCCCAAAAGTGGCTCATAACGGGTGTCCAATTGGGTCTGTCTGCAAGCTCAGATATACGTAAAAAAAGCGTTTTAAGTGCACAAACAACAAAAAGGCTGCGCTCGTATTTAATGTTTTTATTGGCCATATCAAGTGCGGTATTAAAAACGTAATCCCATTGCGATGCGGTTAAACGCTTCACATCTTTCACTTGCGCATCATAAATAAAATGCCGGCAGTCTTTTTTAGCAACTTGGACAGGGTTGGCGTAGCACATTTCTTCGGCCATAAGGTACGCATAAAAAGAACCAACAGCAGTAAACATGGCACTAAGCGTTTGCTGAGAGGGCTGATACTGCCTTTTATCAATGGTGTGTTTACCAGGGTCTGCAGCAGACGGCTGCTTTACAGATAATAGCTGTATGTTTTTTGGCACAGTGTATTTAAAGGGTGACCATGCATCATTAGCAATATAGCAGCCATTGGATAGAATAAATTTATCAACATTGACCGTGTTAATCCAATGCTCAGGCGGCAGCCAGCAGAAATCGGCATAAAGTAATATATCTGTTTTGCGGCAGGTATCCATGGGTATATCACGCTCATGAAAAAGCCAAAGTAAAAACCGCTCGACTTCATTTCTAAAACGCACGTAGGTATGCGAGGATTTATTACGGCCTATATACACTAAAAATTGCTTTGCCCATTGCCAGTGTTGAATTCGCCAAGGCTGATCACTCGACTGTAAGAAAGCGCCAAGCGTTGGGTAATCATTAAAATCAAGCTCCACCAACGCCTCATAAGGTGGGAATAACGGCATAGGTAAAGCGGATTTGTTGTTGTTTTTCATATATGTACCGATTTTTTACGTGTTTGCGGGCTAAATAATTAAGTGCGCGGGCCTTTAAGCCACTGATGAGCTGGCCGATACATTATTGACAAACACATTTACGATTGGAGAAATGAAAATTAATTAGCGCACACGCAGAGATTAGGCTTTAACCTATGAATGAAACCTGATTTCACATTAAACTGAACATCACCCATGCAACTTAACATTCAACATTTAACATAGACAATGTATTACTTAGTCTATGTATCGTCTAATAAACCACAATAAGAAAAGCCAATATGAAGTGAATAATAATAAATATAGGAGTATAGACACACCCTCCCTTATGTCCAGTACTAAATAGTACTGGACATAAGGGAGGGTGTGCAATAAGTCGTCTACTTTATAAATAAACATGAACCATCTAAACCCAATATAAATCCATTTACATCTTATTTATGCATTATGTGCTTTCAACTACCCAGCATATGATGAAACATCATTCATCATGGTGAGCATGTCAACATACGCTATCACGTTATCATTAAACCAATACTTGCTTAAAGGCAGTCATAGCCATCAATAATCACTGCCGGCTTAAGACGACTTAGATGTAACAGATTTAAATGTAACGGATAACGCATTAGGCTGAATACACCAGCAGCTGAATCGCTCAGCCGCTGATAAAGAAGCGGCTGGAAAGATTAATAATTAAGCGGATATAAACTAATCGCTAAGCTAATAGTTAAATTAATAGTTAAATTAATAGTTAAAACGCTTGCTAGGCTGTTAATAGGATGAGCACCCAGTGATGTCATGGCTTGAGTACCGAACAACATGGCGTAATGCTGCCTAATTAACGGGTTATTATACCGTTAACACCACTAAACAATAATGCTTGCGCAATAAAGCTGTATTGATGCTGTGCCCTAATCAGGCGAATCGAGTATTAGGCGTGAGTCAGTGGATATTCGCTAAAAATTCGCTAAAAGTCACATCACGCTAAATAATAGGCATTTGCACACATAGGCATTGATATTGATCCAGCGAATCGCATACAGTAAATTACAATTAGATAGTGTTGTGTAAAATAGAAAATATGACGGAGAGTACAAGAATATAACTAATTAAATAAGTTAGAACGAAATGAAATGTGGATACAGTGAGAGGACAATAAATACTGGTCGGAGCGGCCGGATTTGAACCGACGACCACCACACCCCCAGTGTGGTGCGCTACCAGGCTGCGCTACGCTCCGATTTGAAAAGCATCTTGTTTTCAAGGGGTGCATCATACCGATTAAAGTATTAAATGCAATAAAAAATCGTTAATTTTTAAGGGTTTGAATAACTTCTTCTAACTCTTTGATAATTTCATTGATTAGAGCGGTGTATTTTTGCTCTGCCTCACTCGGCTGATCATTTTGTAGATACTTACGTGCGCCCCCAATAGTAAAACCTTGGATGTGTAATAGCTCGCGTATTCGACGAATCACTAGAATGTCGTCACGCTGGTAATAACGCCGATTAGCACGACGCGTTATAGATTTCAGCTGTTCAAATTCTTGCTCCCAATAACGCAATACATGGGGCTTAACCAAGCAAAGCTCACCGACCTCCCCAATAGTGAAATAGCGCTTAGAAGGAATAACAGGTAACTCGGCATTATTACTCTGTTCCAACATGCGCTTCTACGCGTGCCTTAAGTTTTTGACCCGGTTTAAAAGTCACAACCCGGCGAGCTGAAATAGGAATTTCTTCTCCCGTTTTGGGGTTGCGACCGGGGCGTTGCTTTTTATCTCTGAGCTCAAAGTTACCAAAACCCGATAGCTTCACATTCTCGTTAGCCTCAAGAGCATGACGAATCTCATCAAAGAAAAACTCGACGATCTCTTTGGCTTCACGCTTATTAAAGCCGAGATCCTCGTAGAGTGTCTCGGCTAAATCGGCTTTTGTTAACGAGTCTGACATAACTTACCTGTTACCTATTACTATCAACTAAGGTTTACCTAAGTTTTGCGTTAAATTCACTCTCCAGCAGCGTAATAATGGCATCCATTGGAGTGTTGATTTCTTCTTCTGTAAGGGTGCGTGAAGGATGCTGAAAAATCAAGCTAAAGGCGATGCTTTTTTCATCTTCTTCGATGCCCTTCCCACTATACACATCAAAAACGTTAACGTGCTTGAGTGTTTCGCCAGCACACGTCGTAATAGCCCGCTGAATGTCGGCAGCCATTACGCCTACTTTCACTACAATGGCAATATCACGGCTCACCTCAGGGAATTTCGAGATAGGCGAAAACGCGGGTTTTTGTGTCGACAATACGGCGTCGAGCTGCAACTCAAAGACAAAAACAGATTGATTCAAGCCCAGTGCTTTTACTGTTTGTGGATGCAGTGCACCTAACACCCCTATTACGCTGCCATTCAAACTAACGTAAGCTGATTGACCAGGATGTAAATACGCAACATCGTGGCAAGGTGTGTAAGTTACATCGGCCTGCGCCAACGACAAAAGGGATTCAAGCGCACCTTTTAAGTCATAAAAATCGACATTTTGGCTACCACTGTGCCAGCTTTGATCCGCTTTATGGCCATATAACAACCCCGCCACATAGCCGTCTTGTGCTAAGCCTTGCATGGTATCGGCATTAAAATCCGCTAGGGGCTTAAAGGTTAAGCCCGTCTCAAATAAGGCAACACGCTGTGCTTGCTTATTAACGTTTTTGATTAACGTTTGCACCAGACCGGGTAAAAGGCTAGTACGCATAATACTCATATCTTTGCTTATTGGATTAAGCACATTCACAGCGCTTTGATCATCAAATAGCTTTTTATGTAATGCAGGATCAATAAAGCTGTAGGTGATCGCTTCATTAAAGCCACTGCTAGCAAGGTGATCTTTTAAGGTATCTAGCGATGTCACACTCTCGGGGCTTTGCGCTAATGTTTGCTCAAGCACGGGTGTGGTGGTGGGTAGATTATTGTAACCGTAGATGCGCGCCAACTCTTCCAGTAAATCGGCCTCGATACTTATATCAAAACGATAACTCGGGACGTCGAACACCCAATCGGTATCGGTTTTACTTTGTAGTGTTAAACCTAAACGCGTGAGAATATCTTCAATTTCTTGATCGTCTATGGCAAAACCCAATCCAACAGCAATGCGTTTTTTATTCAGTGTGATGGCTACGGTTTTAGGTAGCGCCGCTGCATCTTGGACAATATTTATAGGCCCTGCGTTTGCACCCGTTATGTCGATAAGCAATGCTGACGCACGCTCGATGGCACGCTCGGCAAGGGTATAATCAACTCCACGCTCAAAGCGATGTGACGAATCGGTATGCAAACCATAACCACGAGCTTTACCGGCAATAATAATGGGGTCAAAAAAGGCGGCTTCTAATACGAGGCTTGTGGTGTTTTGACTAACCGCTGTTCGGCTACCACCCATAATACCAGCAAGAGCAACAAGGCCTTGATGATCACAAACAACTAACGAGCTATCGTCTAGCGTAATTTCTTGATCATTTAACAGCGAGAGTGTTTCTTTATTTTGTGCAAACCGAACGATCATGTCGCCCTCTAATGTCGCCTTATCAAAGGCGTGCATAGGCTGACCCATTTCAAGTAACACAAAATTGGTAACATCGACTACCGCATCAATACTGCGAATACCTGAACGGCGTAATTTTTCTTGTAACCACAACGGGGTTTGCACCGTGTTATCAACGTTCTCTAGTACGCGTGTAATGTATACTGGACAAGCTGGAGCGGCATCTACACGCGCCTTTACAAGGCTGTCAGTTTGAGCTTTAACAGGCTCTATGGTTAGTGGGTTAACAGGCTGCTTGTAGAGCACGCCTACTTCACGGGCAATACCTTGAATACTCAGGCAATCACTGCGGTTAGGCGTTAAATCAACTTCAATGACGGTGTCATCTAGCTGTAAGTACTCACGAAAATCTTGACCCACGTTAGCATCAAGCGGTAATTCGAATAGCCCGTCGTCGTTATCGCCGACTAACAGCTCGGTTTGACCACATAGCATGCCAAAAGATTCAACGCCACGTAATTTAGCTTTTTTAATCTTAAACGCTTTACCGTCATCAAGTGGTGGCAGTACAGCACCAACCGTTGCAAACGGTATTTTGATCCCCTCGCGGGCATTGGGTGCGCCGCACACAACTTGTTTAATGCCATCTGGGTGCCCTGCTACTTGGCAAACACGCAACTTGTCGGCATCGGGATGCTGCTCAATCGCGGTAATTTCACCCACAACCACACCACTAAATGCGCCCGCTGCAGGTTCTGTTGCATCCACCTCAAGGCCAGCCATAGTCAGTTTTTCAATTAGATCATCAGTTGATACGTTGGGGTTTACCCATTCTTTAAGCCAAGATTCGCTGAACTTCATGTTATGTTTATCGCTTTAAATTAGTGTCATTTTAAGAGTAAATCGGCAAGGTATTAGACCTAGCCACTAGCCTTATCACACAATTAAAATTGTGATAAGAACTCAATATCATTTTCAAAAAACAAACGTAAATCGTTTACGCCGTAACGCAACATAGCAAGGCGCTCTACGCCAATGCCAAATGCCAAACCCGTGTACTCTTTCGGGTCGATATTACAGCTTTCAAATACTTTTGGATGCACCATGCCGCAACCCATAATTTCGAGCCAACCTGTATGCTTACATACGCGACAACCTTTACCTTGGCACTGCGTGCACTGAATATCAACTTCGGCCGATGGCTCTGTAAAGGGGAAATATGATGGGCGAAAGCGCACGGGGACATCGGCTTCAAAAAACGCTTTTAAAAACTGATCAACCGTACCTTTTAGATCAGCAAAGCTGATATTTTTATCAACCACCAAGCCTTCAACCTGATGAAACATCGGTGTATGCGTAACATCAGAATCGCAGCGATAAACACGACCAGGGCAAATGACTTTAATAGGCGGCTTACCGGCTTCCATTGTACGAACTTGCACAGGGGATGTGTGCGTGCGTAGCACATGGGTAGGGTTAATATAAAAGGTATCGTGCATGGCACGTGCAGGGTGATGACCAGGTATATTAAGCGCTTCAAAATTATGAAAGTCGTCTTCAATCTCTGGCCCTTGGGCTGTTTCATAACCTGCGGCGGAGAAGATAGCATTAATCCGGCGTAACGTTCGCGTGACGGGGTGAATCGTTCCACGTGGCTGTGGTTTACCAGCAAGGGTAATATCAATGGCTTCTTTGTTTAACTGGGCATTAATAGCCGCCTCTTCTAAGGCTTGCTTTTTTGCATTTAGGGCAACTTGTACTTCTTGCTTTGCCGTATTAATTTTAGCGCCCGCTTCGGGTCGCTCTTGTGGGCTTAATTTACCAAGATTTTTTAGCTGAGCGGTAAGTTGGCCTTTTTTTCCTAAAAATTCAACACGTATACCATCAAGAGTGGCAAGGTCAGTGGCGGCTTCGATGTGCTCTATAGCCTGTTTAACAATATCAGATAGATGTTCCATAACGTACTCTTGAAATGTGTCTTAATGGGAGTGAATTCAGATTAAATAGGTCGGTTTTCGTTGTTTTAACGCCTATTTTTAAATGGCTATTTTTTGCCTGTTTGGCGATACCTGTTTTACAGTGCATGCAGTAGGCGATCAAACTTGTAACACTTATAGTAAAAAAGGGAATCGCCGAAGCGCTTCCCTTTTTCAAATAATCATACCTTAGCGGTTAGGCTAAAGCGAGACTATGCAGACAATGCGTCTTTTGCTTTTGTTACGATGGCTGCAAATGCAACTTTATCGTGTATGGCCAAATCAGCAAGTACGCGTCTATCTAGCGTGATGTTTGCTTTTTTAAGACCAGCAATTAAACGGCTGTAGCTCAGACCTTCATAGCGAGATTGTGCATTAATACGCGTAATCCATAAAGCACGGAAGTTACGTTTTTTAACACGACGGTCACGGTATGCATATTGACCAGCTTTAATAACAGCTTGTTTAGCAACGCGAAACACGCGTGAACGCGCTCCATAATAACCTTTTGCTGCTTTTAATACTTTCTTGTGGCTTCTGCGTGCCACGACTCCACGTTTAACTCGAGCCATATTTATTTCCTCTTAAAAATAGTTAATACCAATTATTTGGCACGCAACATGCGTTCGATTAGCGGTTTGTCGGCGGCATTAATCATGCTAGTACCACGCAACTGACGCTTACGCTTAGTTGTCATTTTGGTGAGGATATGGCTTTTGAAAGCGTGTTTGTGCTTGTAACCAGAACCGGTTTTTTTAAACCGCTTCGCAGCACCACTGTGTACTTTAGCTTTTGGCATTGTCTTTCTCCAACAACGGAATAAGCGAGCTTATTCGATTAATTTAAGTAACCCAGGCAGCTAAAAGCCCGGCTACTTGTGAGTTGTGCAAGTAATTTGCACAATTTAACGCATCACTGCGATAAATTTTTTTGTACTTAAACGCAGGATAATCCCATATTTAAGCACATAAGAACACTAAAACAGTAAAGCGTAAGGGTTAACCTTTACGCTTTTTAGGTGCCATTACCATAATCAGTTGGCGGCCTTCCATTTTTGGAAACTGCTCAACCACAGATATGTCAGCCAGATCTGTCTCGATGCGCTTTAACATTTCCATGCCTAGCTCTTGGTGCGCCATTTCTCGACCACGATAACGCAATGAGATTTTCGCTTTATCGCCTTGCTCTAGGAAGCGTGTAATATTTTTAAGCTTGATTTTATAATCGCCTTCGTCTGTGCCGGGGCGAAATTTCATTTCTTTTACTTGCTGTTGCTTTTGTTTTTTCTTGGCAGCAGCTTTGGATTTCTTCGCTTCAAATAGATGCTTTCCGTAATCCATTATTTTACACACAATGGGTTCTGCATCGGCAGCAATTTGTACCAAGTCAAGCGAAGCCGCTTGCGCAGCAGATCGAGCTTCTTCGATAGGAACAATACCTACTTGCTCGCCGTCTGCACCAATTAATCGGCATTCTTTTGCGTCAATTTGGTCATTGATAATTGCTTTCTTAGAACGCCCTTTGGCGTTATCACGAATACTAATAGTGTCTATCTCCAAGTCATTTAAAAAAGCCAAGCGCCTAATATTAAGATTCTTACTATTCAAGTCTTGTTATTAGGCTTAGCCTGGCATTACATCAATTATTGTATGGTTTAATTGTATAGTTTAGATGATACCTACGTTTTTGTAGAAATCACCGATTCTAAGTGTGCAATAAAATCGTCGACTTTTAACGCACCTAAATCTTTGCCGCCGCGCTCACGAACAGCAATGGTGCCATTTTCGACTTCTTTATCACCCACAACTAAAAGGTAAGGTACCTTCTGAATTGTATGCTCGCGAATTTTAAAGCCGATCTTTTCATTTCTCAAGTCCGATTCGACCCTAAAACCCGAATTTTGCAATATTTTTTCAATTTTTTGCACATATTCGGCTTGATTGTCGGTAATGTTGAGTAAAACGGCTTGAGTCGGGGCCAACCAAGCAGGAAAGGCACCTTCGTATTCTTCAATCAAAATGCCGATAAAACGCTCAAACGAACCTAAAATTGCACGGTGTAACATAACGGGTGTTTGTCTGCTGCCATCTTCAGCAACAAATTGTGCATCAAGCCGGCCTGGCATTGAGAAATCAACTTGGATCGTACCGCACTGCCAAACACGGCCAAGGCAATCTTTGAGTGAAAACTCAATTTTAGGGCCATAAAATGCACCTTCGCCTGGCAAATATTCAAAATCCAGTGATTTTGAATCCAGCGCGTCTGATAACGCTTTTTCAGCTTTATCCCACACCTCATCTGACCCCACACGCTGCTCGGGGCGAGTCGATAAACGAATGATAACATCGTCAAAACCAAAGTCGCGGTATACCTGAAACAATAAGTCGGTAAACATCGACACTTCATCTTGAATGGTCGCTTCGCTACAGAAAATATGGCCGTCGTCCTGCACAAACCCACGTACGCGCATTAAACCCTGCAATGTACCCGATGCTTCGTTGCGATGGCACGATCCAAATTCAGCTAAGCGCAAAGGCAAGTCACGGTAGCTTTTTAAACCTTGATTAAACACCTGCACATGGCAGGGACAGTTCATGGGTTTAACCGCATAATCACGCGATTCAGACTCAACAGTGAACATATTATCGCGAAACTTATCCCAATGGCCCGAACGTTGCCACAAACTTTTATCGACTATCTGCGGTGTTTTCACTTCTTGATAGCCGTTTTGCAGTTGCACTTTACGCATGTAGCTTTCTATGGCGGTGTAAATAGACCAGCCTTTAGGGTGCCAAAACACCATACCGGGTGCATCTTCTTGTATATGAAAATAGTCGAATTTTTTACCTAATTTACGGTGGTCACGTTTTTCGGCTTCTTCTAAGCGGTTTAAATAGGCTTTTAACTCTTTTTTAGAGGACCATGCCGTGCCGTAAATGCGCTGTAACATTTCATTGTTAGAATCGCCACGCCAATAAGCGCCGGCTACTTTCATTAATTTGAAATATTGCAAGCTGCCTGTAGAGGGGACATGCGGGCCACGACAGAGGTCTTCAAAATCACCTTGTTTATAAAGTGACAGAGGCTCATTGGCGGGAATAGAAGAAATAATTTCGGCTTTAAAATCTTCCCCCATCGCTTTGAAGTGCTCAACGGCATCATCACGTTCAAGCTCGCGACGAGTGACCACTAGGTTTTGCTTGGCAATCTCTTGCATGCGCTTTTCTATTGCGGCGAGATCTTCAGGAGTAAATGCCCGCGAATAAGAAAAATCGTAGTAAAAACCATCATCAATAACCGGGCCAATCGTCACCTGCGCTTCTGGGAATAACTGTTTAACGGCTTGGGCTAACAAGTGCGCGGTAGAATGACGCAGTACTTCTAAGCCAGCATCAGACTTGCTTGTGATAATTTCTAATTTAACATCATCGTCCATAACAAAAGCCGCGTCGACTTCTTTACCGTTTACTTTACCGGCAAGGGTCGCTTTGGCTAAACCAGGGCCAATATCGGCAGCAACATCTAAAACAGACACAGGATGATCAAAAGAACGGCTTGAACCGTCTGGCAGTGTGACTACGGGCATAATAAACCTTTTCGGTCAGTGGTAGCCCTTACAACAGGCTACGTGAAAAATAAGGCGCGAGTATAAAGGGTTTAGCGTGCTCTGACTAATTTTTTGATCATAACGAAGTCCGGTCTGGCTCTAATAGCGTGCCCGGTAGCGTAACAACGATTATTTAGGCGGAATCTAAGGCGAAAAAATAAGATTACATGTTACACTTGTGCGTTGATATTAACTGGATTTACACAAACACATCGGAATATATGAAAAAAGTTATTTTGCGTGCATCGAGCACATTACATACCCAGCCTGCCAATAAAAATAGAATAAGGCGTTTTTTTGCTCTGTCGCTTCAAGCGTGCTCAAAAGTAAGTGCCATTGCTGCATTAACGCTTACAAGCCATGCTTATGCACAATTCAACCCTACGCCGGCGCAGATCGAACAATTTAAGCAGCTCTCGCCAACACAGCAAGAACAACTTGCTCAAAGCATGGGCGTAGACTTTAGCGATATCAAAAATGCGCTTTTGCTCAGCGATGAGATAGAGGCCACTACGCAAGAAGCGGTATCCCAAAAAAGAACCGTTCAAGATAAAGAGCAAGATAAACAAAAACAAAAACAAGACGAAACGGATCAGGGCCAAAAAACAGCACCAACAAAAAAGCCCGAGCTAGAACACTTTGGCTATAGCTTGTTTAACCTTGGTGCAGACGCATTTCAGCCAGCTTCTGACATACCGGTACCTTCTAATTACATTATTGGTACAGGCGACACTATTAATGTACAGCTTTTTGGTAAAGAGAATAAATCACTCTCACTTACAGTGACACGCGAGGGTAATGTACAATTTCCCGCTATTGGACCCGTCACATTAGCGGGACTGTCGTTTAATCAGGCGCGCGATAAAATCAATACAATTGCAGCCGAACAAATGATAGGCGTCAAAGCCTCTGTCACAATGGGGCAACTTCGCACCGTACGTATATTTGTTTTGGGTGAAGCCAAGGTCCCCGGCTCTTATGTTGTTGGTTCATTATCGACGATGACAAATGCTTTATTTGCTAGTGGCGGCATTAGTAATATTGGCTCTTTGCGTAACATACAGCTCAAGCGAGCGGGCAAAATTATTACTACGCTCGATCTGTATGACTTACTGCTCAATGGCGACACAAGCGCAGATGCACGCGTACAAGCTGGCGATGTTATTTTTATTCCAACCCGCGGCAAGTCGGCAGGCGTTAGCGGCCAAGTTAAACGCCCTGCTATTTATGAGCTTAAAAACGAGCGCACTGTAGGCGATGTTATTAAGCTAGCAGGAGGCTTATTACCCACGGCTTTTGCAGACGCATCACGCATTAAGCGTATCAGTGCGTCAGGCGAAAAAAAGCTTGTCAACATAGATATTTCCAAGCGCAGCGGAAAACAACTTAAAGTCAACGATGCCGATATTATTGAAATAGCGGCCGTGCTCAATAACGTTGATGGCGTTGTGAATATTGAAGGGCATATTAAACGCGAAGGTGGTTTTGCCTGGAAAAAAGGCTTACGTTTTAGCGATGTTGTGAGAAGCATAGATGACTTCAAATCTAACCCAGACACATCTATCGCTTTAATACTACGAGAGAATAGGCAAACCCGTGAGGTTATGGTTGTGCATTTTTCACCGTTACGGGCGCTCACCAACAAAAACACATTTGATGACCCACCTCTATTGCCCCGCGACACGATCAAACTGTTTGGTTATGAAACCGACCGAAGCGAGATGCTTACCGCACTAAAAGAGCGCCTGTCGACACAATCAAATTTCGAACAACGTGAACTCATTGCGACAATTTATGGCAGCATTCGGTACCCAGGCTCTTACCCTATCAGTAAAAACATGACCACAGCTGACCTTATTAACTTAGCCGGCGGTTTAACAGAGTCAGCATTGGGTCAAACGGGGGAAATAACGCGCTTCAATGTCGACGCATCACGTAAAACAGAAGTTAAGCATATTTCGGTAAACTTAAGCTCTGCCCCCGAGAAAATCATGCCTAGCGACACCCTACGCATTAAGCAAGTACCGTTTTGGAACAATAAAGAGGCCATAGTGCTAACAGGAGAAGTACTTAACCCTGGCACGTACCCTATTATTCCGGGCGAAACACTGATGGATGTATTGCAGCGGGCTGGCGGGTTGACACCTCACGGTTTTGCCTCAGGCGCTATATTCTCCAGAAAAGAACTGCGCGAGCTAGAGCAAGAACGATTAGAGAGCCTGCGCCAACAAGTCGAAAGTGAGCTTGCCAACACCAGCTTAACCGATTCTTCGCTCACCAATGCCGCCGACCAAGAGCAAGCCGAGCAAATTCTAAAGAACCTTAATGCCGTCAAAGCACTCGGCCGCATGGTCATAGACTTACCTAACATCTTAAAAGAACCCGAGCTTTACGATTTTAAGCTTGAAGACGGAGATGAGCTTGTTATCCCCCGCTTTAAACCATCGGTTACGGTTGTGGGTGAGGTGCAATATGCAACATCTCACTTTTTTAACACCAAATTATCTGCGTTCAACTATATCGATCGCTCAGGCGGCATGCGAAAGAGCGCGGACAAAAAACGCGTGTATATTGTAAAAGCGAATGGCCGTGTTGTTTTGCCCAAATCGTCATCATGGTTTAAGCATCGCAAATACAACATTGAACCTGGCGACACAATTGTTGTACCGCTTGAAACAGACAAGGTCGACACATTAACCTTATGGAAAAGCGTCACATCTATTATTGGCAGTACAGCCGCAGGAATTGCTGTTTTTACCCGATAAACAGATAACATCATATCTATCTTAAAGCCGCTGTATATTATCGATATACAGCGGCTTTTTAGTTTGAAGGACGTACTTTTACTCTTCAGCGGGAATGTTTATAGGCTTTTTATATAAATATGTAGCGGGCAGGCCACCATTACGCCCTTCAACTCAGCCATCCTAACCATAATCACCTCTCAAGACAGAGCACAGCCCAGCTTAATTGATCACAAAAAGATCGAAAAGTAAAAACATAAAACAATCTCCAACTTAAATAACAAAAAGCCAAAAAAAGGCTTGTTCATTTAAAAAAGCAGGCATATAATTCACGCCCTCAAAACGAGACAGGACCATAGCTCAGTTGGTTAGAGCGCTACCTTGACATGGTAGAGGTCGGCGGTTCGAATCCGCCTGGTCCTACCAAACTGCATTGCCAGTTTGTTTTTTGTTCTGAGTGAGGTTAAAAAAACAGCATTTAAATCAATGGCTTAAAAAGTTAATTAAAGTGTTGACAACCTCTGGGGAGATGTTTAATATACGCCCCACTTGAGCAGCAGCTCAAAGTAATTCCGCTTTAGCTCAGTTGGTAGAGCAAATGACTGTTAATCATTAGGTCGCTGGTTCGAGCCCAGCAAGCGGAGCCAAACATTAAAAAGCCACTTATTTAAGTGGCTTTTTTTTCGTCTAGAATTTAGGTTTTTTCTTCCTTTTAAGCTGATTATTGCGTTGTACTATTTCCTTATAATATTACGTTGCACTATGGGCTTAAGTTGCGCCCGCTCAATACTTCATGCCAACCCGACAAAAAGCGCACGCTTAACCAAACAAAAGCTATCCTGCTAGGTTATTCTCTTATTAAGCCACGCTAATAAACCGACTGACCAAACTAACCTATCAAACCAATCCATCCCAACTTACCAAACAAACTCCCTCTCATACAAAGCCAAACCTAGTATCAAAACATACATCTTCCATAAAGCTATTAAGCTTAAGCTGTTTTTATTTTGCTTTTAGATTATGATCACTCTTTTACTCTCATCTTTTTAAGGACAAACTCTATGCTATTACAGCGCACATTTCACGGCATGATCTTTTGCATTGCCATTATACTATCTGGCTGCGCACAGCTTGACATCAAAGAACCTAATGTCACGTTGCTCAATTTTGGCACGGCGCCTTCGAGTACTCTACTAGGCAAAAGCTTTGTATTGGATTTAAAAGTATCAAACCCTAACGGCATCCCCATGCCTTTAAGCGGCATGAGCTATGCGTTTGGACTCAATAACGCCAAACTATTAACTGGCGTAACAAATGATGTAAGCACAATTGCGGCCTATGGCTCGCAAAATATTTCACTGGCATTGGATATTAATTTACTTGAAATACCCAAATTGCTAGGCATGCTCAATAACGCTCAAAACGCATCGTACTTTTTTGATGCGACACTGAACTTAAAAGGGTTGATACCCGATTTGAAAGTTAGCCAGACCGGCAATCTAAACGAACTCATTAAAAATTAATCTAGAAGCTGTAATGCAAAAACGATAGCTTGGAAAAGACTGCATGGAAAATATGGTGTGCACTTCGGCCCTATATCGCCACCACATAGACAGTGGCGACCCATAAAGGCTTATCAACACATTTAGACGCTAAAGGGTGCAAACCAGAAACATATTGACTGGCTTGCACCCTTTTTAGTTTGAAGACAGCTAGCACTTATACAAAACACTAAAACAGTACGCCACATCAACATCTTTAAGCCGTAAGGCCAAAGGCGAGGCGGCGCAAAAATATCAAAACAAGTACGGGAAAAGGCGATGCAATTGCTGCGTATCCAGCTCACTCATCTTATCCATGTTCTTTTCTATTAATGCATCTACATCGCCATACGCATCCAACGCATACTCAATGCTTTGCTCACGTAAGAGGTGCACAATGGGGTATGGCGCACGGTTAGTTAAATTGGTTTTATCATTGGGCTGCACGCCATCAAAACAATATTGGGGGTGAAAGCTCGCAATTTGAAACACACCCTCATAGTTATGTAATGCCAATGCACTGTTAGCCCAATCAATAAATACGCAAAAGTCATCGAAAGACGCAAGCATAGTTGGCAAAATCAGTAAGGTGGTTTCTCGCTGAGATGGAGGTAACGCCTGCAATGCATCGCAGTGCTCTAAAACACGATCAAGTAACGCCTGCTCACTATACTCTTCATTTTCTCTACTCTCTCCATTACCCCCACGCCCCCCAATCACCTCAAAGTGTACCGTGCCATCATTAACAGGTCGCGAAGCAAAGGGGCATAACCCTAAACCGATCACCACATTTTTAAGCCAGGCCTGCGTTTGCCCTATCGCATGCTGAGTATCTTCTGATGTAAGCGCGCCTTGTGTGGGCAAGTTTTGTGTTAGTGAGGACTGCCTGTTTGATGGGTATTTGTTAAATGGGCATTTGTTTGATGGGCGTTTCAATGTATCTAACCTTTTAAGTAAGCAATTTAAGCAATCTGATGGGTATGTGTTAGCAAGCACTTTTTGGCAATGACTTTGAGGCATGCCTTGCAACAATATCTAGAACAACACCTAGCAACAATATTTAACGACAACATCTAACGGCAACATAAGCGCTATCTCGACTTTAGAACGCTGTTAGCCATGGCCGCAATGGCGCAAGCTGTCTTTTATCTGGTACAATGCAGCACTTTTTATTAACAAGGGTTACACATGTCACAAGATCAAAACTATACCACAACTGAAGACCGCGTTAGCTACGGCATTGGCCGTCAAATGGGCGACCAATTAGCCAGCAACCCTTTTGAAGGTGTTAATTCGAGCATTGTTGCGAAAGGCTTAATTGATGCAATGGAAAACAACCAAAGCGTTGTATCTGATGAAGACTTAAACGCTGCATTTGCCGTTATCCGCGAGCAAATGGAAGCACAGGCCAAAGCACAAGCAGGCGAGCTTGCCGGCGAAGGCGAAGCCTTTTTAGCCGAAAACGCGAAAAAAGACGGCGTGACAGTACTAGAAAGCGGCCTTCAGTACGAAGTGATTACCGAAGGCACAGGCGAGAAGCCCGTTGCCACATCAAAGGTTAAAACCCATTACCACGGCACATTGATTGACGGTACCGTATTTGACAGTTCTGTTGAGCGCGGCGAGCCGGCCGAATTCCCCGTTAATGGCGTGATTGCTGGTTGGACGGAAGCTCTTCAGCTTATGCCTACAGGCTCTAAATGGCGCTTATACGTGCCGTACCAACTTGCCTATGGCGAGCGTGGCGCGGGCGGTGCAATCAAGCCTTACGCAGCCTTGATTTTTGATGTTGAACTTATCGACATCGTATAACGCCGTACATACTGCACAAGCAGTATTAAGAGTACGACCTATACAAAAAAGCCATTACCTTTGCGGGTAATGGCTTTTTTATGGACGCTAAAAACACTGTCTAAAACACGGCCTAAAGCACTATCTAAAACGCTGCTCATTTATTCTCGCAAACGATAACTGACGAGCGGCTCTTCAAAACTGAGCTTACCCAGTTTACCTGCACGTAGATCTCGCACAAATGACTCCCCTATTCGCACTTTATCGGCACGCCCATTTTTTATGGCACCGCGCGTTTTCGCAATAATATTCAACACATCGTTAGCCGAATCGGGTAATTCTTTAATATGATAATACGCTTGAATACTATCGGGGTAACGCTGAAGCATGTAATCCATCGCAAAAACGGCTAAATCATCGTACTCCAAAGCGGTATCTCTAATGGCACCGCTCGCGGCTAAACGGTAATTAACCATTTCATTTTTTGCGCCTGGCCACGTCATGCCCGGCGTATCTATTAACACAAAACCATCGTTGACTTTAATTTTTTGTTGGGCTTTTGTTATGGCCGGTTCATTCCCCACACTGGCCACTTTTTTACCGACTAGCGTATTAATTAACGTGGATTTACCCACATTGGGTATCCCTACAATTAACGCCCTTACAGGCTTAATCGACGAACCCCGCTTGGGAAACATAGCTGCTGCACGCGCAGGAATGGTTTTAGCAATGCTAATATTTTGGGTAGTAATCGCCAGCGCATCCATATTTTTTTGCTGTCTAAAAAAATCCTGCCACTGCTTTGTGATTTGGCTATCGGCCAAGTCTGATTTACTCAGTACCTTTAAAAAAGGTTTATCGCCACGCAATTCTTCTATCATGGGATTGGTACTTGAAAATGGTAGGCGTGCATCTAACACCTCAATCACAATATCGACACTTGGCATTATCTCTTTAACTTTTTTGCGTGCCTTATTCATGTGGCCCGGATACCAGTTAATTAACATGCTTACCTCTTAAATATGGCTTATCGCGTTAATCGTGTTAATCGCGCTAAAATTTATGTTGGGGGCGATTATACGCATAAACAGCATATACCGTTATAATACAGGCCTATAAATCAGCATGAGCACCTAAAATGAACGCAATTGCACAATTACTGGCGCAAAAAGCACAGAAAACACACTTCCCGCTTGAGCTACCCACATTAGATGATGTGATAGAGGCCCAAGAAGCCATGCTTATTCACATCCCGATTGAGATGCGTGATTACCTACTCAATAGTAGCGACAGCATTTATGGCGCACTAGAACCCGTTACATTAGCAGACCAGAATAGCCATACTTACCTACCCGATGTCGCATCCAATGCCTGGGAGCGTGGAATGCCACGAGAAATGCTGCCCTTTTGCGAAAAAGGCAAAAGCATTTACTGCGTGAGTGAAGACGGTGAGGTCTTTTTATGGCGCGAAGAGCTGGGCGATGAATGCGAACCCGTTTGCGATGATGTGTGGCAGTGGGTGAGAGATATTTGGCTAGAAGCCGAAAGCGATCAAATAGATGAATAAACCATCTTCTTATCACGACCATCCAAAGCAACATTAACCGTTAAGCAAACAATACAATTTATACTGTTAACACTATTTAAACCATATCAAGAAGAGAGACAATAATGGGAAGAGCCTACCAAAACCGTAAAGAATCGATGGCAAAAACATCTGATCAAAACGCCAAAATCTACAGTAAATACAGCCGCGAGATATATACATCGGCCAAATCAGGCGGCATAGACCCAGACGGTAACTTAACCTTGCGCAGCCTAATGGACCGCGCAAAAAAAGACCAAGTCCCTAGTCATGTAATCCAAAAAGCCATCGATAAAGCCAAAGGCGGTGGCGGCGAAGATTTTGCCACAGCGCGCTATGAAGGCTACGGGCCAGGCAACTGCATGGTCATTGTTGACTGCCTAACCGACAACGCCAACCGCACCTACGGTGACGTGCGTACCTGCTTTAACAAGACCAAAAGTAAAATCGGTAGCCAAGGCACCGTTATGCACATGTTTGATCACTGTGCGATTTTTGTCTTTGATGGTAGTGAAGACGACGAAGAGCGCGTGCTAGAAGCATTAATGGAAGCCGATGTGGATGTGACCGATATTGAGTGCGATAAAGATAAAATTACTGTATTTGCACCGCATACCGATTACGGCAAAGCAAAAGCCGCACTGCAAGAGCATGTCAACGTTGCCGAATTTGATGTCGATGAGATTCAATTTGTGCCACAAACCACCACGCCCATCTCAGGCGACGACATTGAAATGATGACAAAATTTTTAGATATGCTCGATGAATTAGACGATGTACAAAATGTATACCACAGTGGCGAATACTAAACGTACACATTGTTTGCTTTTTAATTGTTTTTAAAATAAATGCAAAAAAAACCGCTTTTTTTTAAAAACATGATTGACGCATAATACCCACATGGGTATTATGCACGCCTCTCGAGATGAGACGCAATTAGCGGATCAAACAGTCGGAGTGTAGCGCAGTCTGGTAGCGCGCCTGCTTTGGGAGCAGGATGTCGGGGGTTCGAATCCCTCCTCTCCGACCAATTTCGAGAATAAAAAGTAAGTAATATTGCACTTGGCAAACGAGTCACGTGAAAATCCTAGTGCGCTCGTAGCTCAGTTGGATAGAGCAACGGCCTTCTAAGCCGTGGGTCGCAGGTTCGAATCCTGCCGAGCGCGCCATATTACATACCTTTCTTAGTGGTGATTGTAGCTCAGTTGGTAGAGCCCTGGATTGTGATTCCAGTCGTCGTGGGTTCGAGCCCCATCAGTCACCCCACTTTTCTTTCTTACTCTTTTTTTACCCTCCCCCTTTTAGTTCATTTATATCTTAGTAAAACTCATTATATTCTTCCTTTTTCAATTTAAATACTGCACAAAAATCGGTATATTAGCGCCCATACTATTTTCTATTTATTTTGGAGTATTTCATGCCCGCACTTATCCTCGATGGTAAAGCGTTAGCAAAAAAAACAGAGCAAGAATTAACAGCCCGCGTGAGCGCACTTAAAACCTCATCAGGCACAACGCCCGTTCTGGCCACTATTTTAGTTGGCGATGACCCGGCATCCGCCACCTACGTAAAAATGAAAGGCAACGCCTGTGAGCGCATTGGTATGCAATCAAAAAAGATTGAAATGCCGGCAACCTCAAGCACACAAGACGTGCTCGACAAAATCACCGATTTAAACAACGACCCAAGCGTACACGGTATTCTGTTACAGCACCCCGTACCGCCACAAGTAGACGAACGTGCCTGCTTTGACAGTATCGTATTATCAAAAGATGTAGACGGCGTCACCTGCGAAGGCTTTGGTCGCATGGCAATGGGCGAAAAAGCCTACGGTTGCGCCACACCTAAGGGTATTATGCGTTTACTCGAAGCCTATGATATTGAGCTTGAAGGTAAACATGCCGTAGTCGTTGGACGCAGCGCCATTTTAGGCAAGCCTATGGCGCAAATGCTATTAAATAAAAACGCCACCGTCACTATTTGTCATTCACGTACACAGAATTTAGAGGCTCATATTAAACAAGCCGATATTCTTGTGGGTGCAGTAGGTAAACCGGAATTTATTAAAGCCAGTTGGATAAAAGATGATGCCGTTGTGGTTGATGCAGGTTACCACCCAGGCGGCATTGGTGATATTGAACTCGCCCCGCTAGCTGAACGCGCAAAAGCGATCACACCTGTACCCGGCGGCGTTGGCCCAATGACCATCAATACACTTATTTATCAAACTGTAGAATCTGGCGAATCAAGTTTATAACGTTATTTTTACTCACGCATAAAAAGTCTCTGCAGCTAATTACTACTCACCACTATTTAACAGCATTAAACAATACTAGCTGCATAATAGATCAACCAATAAGAACGCTTTAAGGTGCTCTTATTGGTTGATCTATTATTGGTTGATCAACTATTGTTTTAAGCTGATTTTTAAAACTGATTGCTTCAAATCTATTATGACAAACTTTTAGCTTCGATCTTTTAGCTTCAGCCATTTTTTCCAATAATTTTACTTCAACTTTTTCCACTCAAATAAGACCATGCCATGCCCTCTTCGTCTCCAGCTTCGCCATCCTCTTGTGTCATCACGCAACGTATTCGCCTAGATAAATTTTTAGCTAACTATACGCCATACTCGCGTGCCGAAGTTAAACGATTACTCAAACAAAACCGCGTCACTATCGATAACACAACAACAAAAGATGGCAGCATTAAACTGTTACCCCTAGAAAATACCGTCACACTGGATAACGACGTCGTCAACACAGTGGGGCCGCTTTATATTGCGTTACATAAACCGCAAAACGTTGAATGTTCAGCCACGCCCAGCCATCACTCTAGCGTGTATGATCTCATCCATAACCCTGATAACCCTGAAAAACTCGCGCCGTTTTTAATTGAGAAATTGCGCATAGCCGGCAGGCTCGACGCCGATACAACCGGCCTGGTATTGCTCACCAATGACGGCCAATGGAACCACAAAATCACATCACCGCATAAAAATTGCACCAAACAATATGAAGTTACATTAGAAAAAATAATCACACCCGAGATGATCAAAATATTAGAGTCTCCCATGCAATTACATAATGAATCCAAGCCCACACAACCGGCTAAAGTTGATGTTATTTCAAGCAACGTGATTCATTTATTTATTAATGAGGGGAAATACCATCAAGTGAAACGGATGATCGCAGCAGTAGATAACAAAGTGATAGGCTTACATCGTTTGGCTATTGGCAAAATAACACTAAACAAAAATGCATCGTGCCAACATCAAGCACAACCCAATACTGGCCATGATTTACAGCTAGGCCATTGGCGTTTTTTGACACCGCAAGAAATACAAAGCATATAAGTACAACGCACAGAAGCACAAAATACAAAGTAAAAAATATCGCACAAAAGGGTAAACAGCATGGATAAAGCAATACACACGCTTATAAAAACAGCCATTGATACGCGTCAACAGAATGATAAGCATATAAATACTATAAGCGAGCTTTGGGTGTGCGATGATAATTTTATACAAACACCACACACTATTGACCCCGCCATATTTAACCCAAACGGCAATACACTGTTTATTACGAACCGTGTAGATACGCATCAGGCCATTCAACATGCGATTGATCGACAAACACCCTCACAAAATGATTGTGCGCATTCTTATTTATCTGACTTTGATTTTTCAGACATACATCTAAGTCAGCTTAACAATAACCGCCTCGATGCGGTGTATTTTCGCATAGCAAAAGAAAAAGCATTAAGCCATTATGTTATTAACCAAGCGATTGCGTACCTTAATAGCAATGGAAGGCTTATTTTAGTGGGGCAAAAAAGTGAAGGGATAAAAGGCTACGCAGACAGGCTTAAAAAACAATTAAAACTGCCTGTAACACTTGAAAAAAATGGCGATATTTATACCGTTACTTATATTAAAAATAAAATAAAAGCACCAAGCTCAGAACTCATTGAAGGGCCAACTGGAGAGTTAACTGAAGAGCCAACTAAAGAGTCAACCGAAGCACCAACAAAAACGCCTCAGCTAGACGATCAACAGTACACAACCATTAAACCTGTACATGAAGTAAACTTAAACAAACTATACAATCAACCCGACCATCAATCCGACAATCAGCTAAACACGCTTACCATACACAGTAAGCCCGGTGTGTATGGCTGGAAAAAATTTGATGCAGGTACACAGCTATTACTGCAAACATTGGCTGAAAAAATTAACATTAACGCACTGCAATCGGCGCTTGATTTAGGTTGCGGTTCAGGCGTGATGGCGTTGGCACTCAAACAATTTGGTGTCAATGAAGTGGTCGCAACAGATAATAATATCACAGCGATTATGGCCACAGAACATAATGCACTTTTTCACAACTATGAAATTAAAACCATAAAAGATGATTGCGCAAAAAGCATTAATCAACGTTTTAATCTTGTTGTATGCAACCCCCCATTTCATAAAGGGTTTGATACGCACAGCCCGTTAACCACGCTATTTGTGAAGCAAGCGATTCATAAATTACTCCCTCAAGGCGAGGCTTGGTTTGTCGTCAACAGCTTTGTACCCATCGAAAAAAATATTAATGCAGAAAAAGCAACATACAAAACAATGGTTAACAATAAACAATTTAAAATTGTATGTATTAGTAAAAAATAAAATTGGCACACAGAAGAGGATAAAAAGGGTATAAGTCTAAACGCGCCTATTTACATAATGCTTTTATATTTTCAATATTTTGTACAGTTAAATTTTCTTGAGTTAAAAACTGCTCAATAACACCCGGCTGACAATGCTGGCCCGTTAACACGCCGTGGCCCGCCTCTTTTTTTATAAGGGTAAATAACTTATCTTGTTTGGGCAATAAAGTAAGATCAGCACTGGGTGTGATGGGATCATACTCACCGGTTAGAAATAACATAGCTTTGTTTGGGTATAACTCATCATTTACTGTATTACGTTGATTAAATTGAGCGTCATGGCATGGATGCATCGCATAATCAGAGAACAAAACTTTTTCAAATGGCATCAAAATAGATTGCCACCTTTTTATATCGCTCTTTGAGCGGTCTTTTAAAAAACTATTTTGTTGTTGCTGTATTGCGCTGTTGACGTCTTGATAAGAGCTAAGGCCATTATCTTGGCATTCAACAAAATAATACGTAATGGGGTTAAAGCTTTTATCGGTGTAGCTATCAATATAATAATCAATAAGCGTATTTTTTATTTGAGGACGCTTATTGTTTAATAACTCTTTACCTTTTAGTTCTTTACCTCTCAACTCTTTACCTATTAATTCTTCACGTCTCAACCGTTCATTACTGAGTGCTATTAATAAATCAAAAAAATGTTGTGTGTTTTTATTTGAATACAATGAGAAAAACCCTAATTCAAATAAACGCTTTGGTGTTAAAAGGTAATGAATATCTTTGAGTAGATAACTTGGCTTATGCCGCCTGTGACGTACAGGTATAAAAATAGTATTATCTGATAATGTTTGTAATGCATTGTTAAACACCGTAGAAAATTTATTTTGAGGCTGTTTCCTATCAACAGAAACAGGCTTAGACTCTAGCCACTTAGATTCTAATAGGCGCAGCGCATTGTAATAAAGCCGTATACCCTGAGAGTAGACTCCTTGATGGAACAAGTAAGGTGCATCTAACAATAAACGTTTTACCGCAGCGTCATGCCCTAATAAAAGCGCTAATCGCGTCCCGTAAGATGATCCCCAAACATGCCATTCTTTAAAATTCAAAGCAGCCATTAATTTTAAAACCATCTTCTTTTGCGTATAAGAAGAATACACCTCTATTGTTTTTTCTTGCTTAAAACAAGACTGTAAAGTGCTGTTCACTTGTTCGGTAAACTGGGTTGTTTCTTTCAGGCTACGACTATTTAACAGATTAAATAAATCATTATAATACGTGCGGCATATAGGGTTTGGCAAACTACCTTGAGTACCTATTGGGCTGTAAATAATCAGTGGTCTTTGTATTTTTTCGTCATGTAAAAAATGCTGCCAATACAATAATGATTCAGGCGTAACCACATTCCCCACACCTGGACCACCTTCAATATACAATAGCGGTCGTTTATCTTTAGGCAGTATATTGTTACTGCTGAGATTTAAGCTATTTAGATTTGAGCTGCTTGGGTTTGAGCTATTTGGATTTAATTGATATGGCGTCAATACAGCAAACCGAATAGCAAAATAATGTGAGGTGTTATCGCTTAAATGCACCCTATCGCGATACACACCGCACTGTATTGTCGAGTATGCATCTAATGCATCAGGTGTTTTCACACAGGGATAAAACGTGATTGAAGACGGCGAGTCAGTAACGAGGGAATCAACAGGAGAATCAACAGAAGAATCAACAGAAAGTATAAACCGAGATATAAATGCAGATGTTATTACACCTGTCGATGTTAAATAAAAAACTGAACAAAGCCCGAAAATTAAAAGAACACATATCAAACAGGCCCATTTTAATTTTGTATAGGCTGAGTTAATCACTATCGAACTAATAACGCTCAAAAAATAATGC